>JAYUFF010001170.1:0-3011 GCA_043738825.1 Schlesneria sp. | reverse complement strand
GGGCGTTGCGGAGCATCATCTCGCAACAGAACGCGGGGACCGGGTTCTTCGGCAACAGCATGTATCACCACGGCTTCGCGATGCTGGCGCTGGCCGAGGCTTACGGCGCGGTGGACGATCGCAACCTGTGGACCGGCTCGGAACCGAATCGCCGCTCGATTGGCGTGTCTCTGGAGTTGGCCGTGCGCGCGGCCATCACGTCTCAGAAGAAGAACTCGGTCGGCGCGTGGAGGTACTCGCCCGACAGCACCGATGCCGACACGTCGGTCAGCGGCGCAGTGCTGGTCGGGCTGCTGGCCGCGCGGAATGCCGGAATCGAAATCCCGGATGAGGTCATCGACAAGGCGATCAAGTACTACACGTCGATGACCTCCGACGGGGGCCAGGTGGGCTACTCGGGCGGCTTCGGCGGCTTCGATGAGTCCTTCCCGCGCATCTCCATCGCGACGCTCGTGTATGCGGTGGCGAGACGGAAAGACCTCAAGCAGTTCAAGGCGACGTTGGCCTATCTGACGCAGCGACTCGAAAATGCGACGCAGCAGCACTACGCCGAGTACACGCGCTACTATCAGGCTCAGGCGCTGTTTCAGGGGGATGTCGAGGCGTGGGAAAAGTGGAACAAACTGTTGGTGAGGCAGCTCAAGGCGAGCCAGTTGCCGGACGGCAGTTTCCGAGGCCAGTTCGGCCCGACAGTGGGAACGTCGATGTCGTTGCTGGCGCTCGCTCTGAACTACCGATTCCTGCCGATCTACGAACGGTGATCCCGCCGTGGGTTGGAAAAGAGAATAGTGAGAAATGAAAAGTGATCAGTGCAAAGTGCAAAATGAAAGACGGAAAGTCAGCCGCGTGCGCGGTGCAAGTCTGCCTTCCCGCACTTTGCACTTCGCACTTTGGACTTTTCACTTCGCACTCAATACTTCCCCTCCTCTGCCAAGCTGCTAACCCGTGACTGAAAGTGTCATCGTGATGAACCAGACCTCTCTGCGACTCTGTCATCGGCTGCCGCAGCTCGCCTGGATCGCGGTCGTTGTCCTGTCCGCGATGCAGGTGCGCGCGGCGGAGCCGTCCGACGACTCGAATCGCGCCATGATTCACCTCACCAACGGCGATCACCTCGTCGGGCGGTTGGTTGACGCCGGGGTGAGCGACAGCCTGGCCTGGCAGTCCCCGGCGTTCACCGTCCCGTTTGAGTTCGCGCTGGCGAACGTGAACACCATTCAATTCCCTCTGCCCGCGAAGCTGACTCAGCCTACGGGTGTCTACTGTTTTGAACTGGCGGGCGGTGACATCCTGTTCGGTTCGTTGGTCGCCTTGCAGGGGAACGAAGCCGAACTGGAAGTGTCGGGGGTGGGACGGCTGCACGTCGAACGAGCCGTCTTGCGGCGAATGTATCGCTGGCAGGGTGGAGGCGAACTCGTGTTCTTCGGCCCGAGCGGCCTGAAGGGCTGGCAGGTGTCGGGCAACACCAAGGGTTGGCGCGAAGAGGCCGGTCAGCTTCTCTCCGACCAGAGCGGCGCGGTCCTGCGCCGCGACTTCGGCCTGCCCGCCCTCGCACGCTTCGAGTTCGAGTTGTCGTGGAAGGGCCAGCCGGATTTTGAGTTGGCTTTGGGAGTGGGCGACTCCAAGACCGCACAGCGCGCGTTCCGGTTTGAAGTCTGGGAGAACGAGTTGATCGTGCAACGCGAGACCGAACGCGAAGCCGATCTCGCCAGCCTGCAAGCCATTCAACCGGGATCGGGTCGCATTCACTTGCAGGCGTTTCTCGATCAGCCCAAGGGTCGATTGCTGGTCTTCTCATCCGGCGGGAAGCAGCTCGCCGATCTGACGGTGACAGCGGCGAAGCCCCAATCGCTGGGAGGACTGCAACTCACCAACAAGGCCGGCGACATCCGGCTCGAACGCCTGAGCATCGGCCGTTGGAATGGTGAGCCTCCGCGGGGAGTGGCGGCGGACAAGTCGCGACTGCACGTGACCGATGGCTCGATCACCTACGGTCAGCTCCAGTCCTACGACGCGGCCCGGCACGAGTTCGTGTTCGAGACCAACGGGACCGAACAGCGCATCGCCGAGGATCGCGTGCAGGACGTTTTCTTCTCGCAGGAGAGTCCGGCAACTCCGCGATCGCTGCGGGCCGTGCATCACAACGGTCAGCGGATCAGTGGCGACCTGGTGAAGGTCGAGCAGAACAAAGTCTGGTTGAAGTGTCCGGGCATTCGCGAAGCCGTGGCTTCACCCGTCGAGACACTGCATGCCTTGATGGGACTCCGCCCGAAAGACGCGCGGCCGGCCTCGACCGCGCGCGCCGAACCGGCCGCGCGCGTCGGACGACTGGAATTGCCGGAGACCGTGTTGAGTGGCAGTCTCGTCGAGACCCGCCAGGCGGACGCCGCCGGTCTGGTCTGGCTGCCGACTCACAGCAAATCGTCCAGCCCGTTCCAGCGCGATGTGTCGGCGCGCATTGTCTATCGCGATCCGCCGCCACCCCCGAAGCCCCCCACCCCGCAACAGCAGGCCCAGCTTCAAGCCCAGCAACGTGCCCGGCGGGCGAATGCGGGCGGACTTGTCGGCCAGGTGCAGAACCTGTTGGAGGGCGGCGGTTCTGTGACGGTTCCCAAACCCAGGTCGAAGCAGACGAAGCCCGTCCTGCATCTGCGCTCCGGGGACACGATCCCCTGCAACGTCACCGCCATCGACGAGCGGGGCGTCACCTTCGCCTCGACGATCACGGAGGCCACCTTCGTCCGACACGACCAACTCAAGGCGATCGAACTCCTGTCCGATGCGGCTCCCGTTCAGATTGCCAAGCCGAAGAAGGAGCGACTGCTCATGCTGCCGCGCATGCAGCGGGACAACCCGCCCACGCAACTCATTCGTTCCGTGGACGGCGACTATCTGCGAGGCCGTCTCGTGTCGATGGACGAGCAGCAACTTCAGATCGAGATTCGACTCGAAACGAAGACGCTGCAGCGGGACCGCGTGGCACGCATCATCTGGTTGCATCCGGATGAGAT
>JAYUFF010001169.1:0-7938 GCA_043738825.1 Schlesneria sp. | reverse complement strand
AGCCGTGACCGTGGCACCCAAAGTCGTCGCTTCGATCAAGATGCGGCAAATGCAATTTCCGGATAGCTTCTCACTTCAGGCTTCGTGGAGCATAAATGTGCGGACGTGAATCATCCAGGTTCTCGTGAGGGGGCTTCTTCTTTCTTGATCGCACTCACCGCCAGATGTGGTTCGACGAGCTTCGTCCAAATCTCGTAGCCGCTGTCGTTCATGTGCAGTTGATCCTTCAGGAACAACTCGGCGCGAGGCATCCCGTCCTCACCCAGCATCGGCGTCCAGACATCGACGAAGACCTGGCTCTGGCCCTGCGCGATCTCTTCCCGGATGAGGCGGTTCGCTTCGAGAGCCTGCTCGCGCAGCTTCCCTCGGCTGGGGCTGGGCTTGATCGACACGAAGACGATTTTCGTCTCAGGCAGTGCTGCGTGGACCTTGTCGCGGAAGGCTCGATAGTTGGCGAACACCGCTGCGGGAGACTGGCCCGCGTTGAGGTCGTTGTCTCCCGCATACAGCACGACGACGCGAGGCTGGTACGGAATCACGATTCGGTCGGCGTACTTCACCGAGTCACCCAGTTGCGACCCGCCGAAGCCTCGATTGATGACGGCGTGCTTCGGAAAGCTAGGGTCGAGCTTCCACATCCTCACGCTGGAACTTCCCACAAACACGTTGGCCCCAGCGGCAGGAGGCGCTTTGCGATCGTGATCCTCAAATGCCTTGATGGCCGGTTCCCAGCGATCGGCCTCGGGCGGCTTGGGTGTTTCGTCACCAACTGTCATGTTCGACCAGGCCAGCATGACCGACACGTTCAGCACCGCGAACCACACTTTGAACATCGTGCCACTCTCCCAATCAACGCTTCAGAATTTGCTGCGACTTGGGCTGAGAATGACAATCGTGTTGAGAATTCTCAAACCGACTCACTTCCCTTCCACAGGTCAGACGATATACTCCCGTCCCCCAACCAAGGGGCACCCTGACGCGGGGTGGAGCAGCCCGGTAGCTCGCGAGGCTCATAACCTCGAGGTCGTAGGTTCAAATCCTGCCCCCGCCACTCAAAGCCAGCCACTCATCCGAGTGGCTGGCTTTTTTCGTTTGTGGAGTCGTGATCCAGCGTACTTCACCAGCCCGACGCGCAAGCGAGGGCGGCCAAGTTGATTCACGCGAAGCCCTCGCTTGCGCGTCGGGCTGGTGAGTTTGAATAGTTCTCTCTTGCATCATCGCCCGCTGAGCAGGGCCTCCACTGTGACGGTGGCAAGCAGCACACCAGCCACAATCAGCGCGGCGGGCCAGCGGACGGCAGTGGATTGAGGACCGAGTCCAAAACTTTGTCCGAGGCCGTGCCAGAGTCGCAGGCCCGCCGAAATCGTGACGGCTCCGAACAGCCAGAGCAGCCAGATTGGTGAGCCGTATTTGAGCAGATCGCCTGCGTCGCCGATGCCGTCGAAGGAACCGACGGCCAGGTAGGCTCCATTGGCAATCAGGCAGAAGCCCGCGAAAAAACGGAGCCAAAACTTACCCGACCAGTTCGTGGTGCGAGCGACCAGCCACAGCAAGACCGGAGCGATGGAGCCGAACACCGGACCGGCCCAACAGACGACCAACGGGTGCGGGTTGGCAGCGAGATCCGTGCGCGAAATGGTGAGCGGGTGCAGGACCACTCGGCGCACTTCGCCTCCTGTCAGCCAGCCAAACAACGCGTGACCGCATTCGTGGACGATCTGCATCCCCAGCCAAGCCAAAGGCGCGGAGGCAACGATCAGGACGAGTTGCGGCAGGCGGCGCATCGAGTGTGATTTGTGTTGCGAGGAATGACACCGCCCACCACAGTCACTGGTGACTCAGCGCCTTCCTGCTTCACGGTTCCTTGAATTTTGTGACATCGTGGTAGCGGTACGTCCCGCCATTCTGTTGCGGCAGGCGGCGCAGGAAGTTCGACGTGTACTCGACCAGTTCCGAGCCAATTCCAAACTCGATGCTGTGGATGCGAGTACGTCCACCGTTCAGTCGTTTGACCTTTTCCAACTCTGCGGGAGGCATGGCCGGTTCGGCGGCATCGGTCAGGAAGAAGATCACGTCGGGCTTCAACTTGAGCGCCAGTTCGACCGCCGGAAAGTGGTTTGTTCCCGCGCCGGGTTGGACACCAGCAATCTGCTGCCGTGCGAGGGTCTTGTTGATCTCAGTGGCATGGGCGAGCGTCGGGTTGGCCTCGTTCTTGAGCTTCACGACGTACGGCGCGTCGTCGTAGAAGATGATGAGAAACTGCTGCCGTTCGTCCAGCGCCTGCAAGCTGGCCATCAGTTCCTTCTTGGCGACCTGCATCGCGTTGTGGCTGGTCATGCTGCCGGAAGCATCCACCACGAAGACGACCTTCATCCCCGCATCGCGTGTGCCGAAGAAGCCCGCGCCAAAACCACCGCCCGGTGCGCCGCCGCCGACAACTCCGTCTGCAAAGCCGCGCGTGCCCATCGCGGGTGGTCGGGTTCCGCCCGTCGATCCTCCGCCGCCATGAGGAAAGGCCGCCTCCAGGCCCGTCGGGAGATTCTTGCGAGAGCCATTCTTCGATGGACCATCGGCCGTTGGCAGCAACAGCTCGGCTGGCGGTGCCTCGTTCGTGACATTGCGAGTCGTTTGGAGAAGCTCGTTGCCAGCAGTCGATCCCGTGGCGAGGTCGCCGGGAGGAACGTCATTCGGCGCGCCTTCGACCTGAGCGTCCGGACGATCTCCCCACGGGTTGGCCGCCACCACACCGTCGTCGCGCGTGATGACGGTCGTGAATTCTCCCGGTCCCCGTCCCATGCCACTGCCTGCGCCGCCTCGGTAAGAGATCGCCAGCGATAACACCAGTGCCGCATGAAACATCAGCGAGAATAGGCTCGGAACAAAGCGTGCCTTCGGCCGACTGCTCGGTCGCCAAAATCGGTTGCGTGAAATGGTCCTGGGCGATTTCATCCTGGCCTCGCTAGAAATGATCTTGTCCCCATCCGGCGCGAACTCTAGGTCTCGCCACGAACCGAGTCAATTCGAGTCGTTCGGCACGCGCCGTTAGGCGAGCGGCAGGAAATGATCTACCCGCCCACACTAACCCGAAGCGTGAGCGAGGGACTGCGGGCCGATTCCCTCGCTCACGCTTCGGGTTAGTGTGGGTAAAACAATTCCTGCCGCTCGCCGTTACCAGCAGCCACGGCCAGGATGGGTTGTCGCTTTCAGAATTCGATCCGCAGCGTTTGCTTTTCTCGCAGCAGCCTCGATTCGATCCGGATGGTGTCGCGCACGAGTTTGGCAGCACCGGGCACCGGGACACGAATTTCAACGGCTCCGTCCTTCACCGGAAACTTGTCCGTCGATTTGAACTTGATGACCTGTTTATACCCATCGGTCCCGGTCACCATGCCGGTCAGATCACTGCCGCGATACTCGCGAATGGTCTTCGGCAGCCGGACTTGGATCACGATCACGTATTGCCGATTCGGCTCGGGATCGCGTGGTTCGGTCCAGGCCGAGAAGCTGCCCTTGGTGACGGCAAACGACGGCACGTTGATGGCCGGAACGCCGATTCCTGTTCCGCTTCCGCTGCCCGTCCCCTCACCGGTCCCTCGCCCGTCTCCCACACCCAGACCGTTAACGACGCCGCCGAGCGCTTCGCCGGGAATGAAGCCAATCGCATCGAGCGAAGCGGGCTGAATGAGATCGACCATTTGAAGCGGGGCCGCTTCGTGTCCCCCGTCCATTTCCAATGAGGCTTCGAGATCAGGATCAATGATTGTGTCGCCGCCGGAGTGGCCGAACTCAACGCTGACGCTGGTTGGTGGCGCAACCGTCCGCCCGCTGATGACGAACACCGTCAGTGACATCAGCAGTGCGAGGTGGATGGCCAGCGACGTTGAAATGCCGAACACGGCCGCGCGTTTGGGCCAGTGCAACAAGCGCGTGGTCCAAGATTCGTGAAGTCGATCCGGAGCGGTGTCGATCGGATGCGAACAAGGTGTCGCAGCGTCTCGATCATGGGGGGCGACGGAATCGACGCGCTGGAGAGTTGGCGTCCGCTTCGGGGAGGCGTCGGAACGAGCCGGTCGGGTTCGCCGTGCCGCAAGCCACGCCGGAATGGTGGCAACAGGGGCTTCGAGGGCGGGGACCGTCGGAGGCCCTTCGCGTGGCGGGCGGCCGGGATATTCGGGCACGTTTTCCATGATCGTCTTCTTGTCCACGAGCCGGTGGTCCCGGCGTGGAACAGCGGCAACGCGCCGGTCAAGTCTCTTCAACCGTCAGAGTCTGTTTGCTGTTGGACAGTGGCATCGGCAATCATCGGCCGCCCCGCGAAACGGACTACAGAGATTACGCGCGAAGTCAGAACCTCACCTCTCGCCAAATCTTGGCCAGACACTTGGTAGCACGGCCTGCCCGGCTGCGCTTTCACTTGGATTCGCACAAGCTGGCAACCTGTGCTACGGCTGTTTCAACAGGCTGTTGTGGGTTGGCAACCACCGGCTGTCCGGTGTTGGGCGACTCGGTTTTGATGTCGAATGAGAAGATGTCCTCATCCGGAGCCTTGCTGTCGAGTGAACCCATGGCGGGTAACTCGCCGGGCAGGGTCATCACCGTGGACTTTCGGCGGGGGCGCATTCCCATCCAAATGTACGATCCCACCAGCAGGGCACCGAAGACGAGAACCGCAATCAAAATGGTCGAGGAGTCGGACTTGGTGGATGTCGATAAGGGAGCGGCCACGAGTCGGGCGCGGCCGATGAGAAGCGGTGCTCCCCGCGTCTTGCCAAGTTTGTCGGTGTAACTCATGATCTTGAGAAAGTAGCCGACAAAGACAATCTCGTGGCGGATTTCCTCACCAAGAGAAAGGCCCTCGGGCAGTTCCGGGAAGACGACGACGTACGGAAACGAACTCGACTCGTCCGTCGCACCCCACGCTTCGTAAACGTTGGCGATCCCGAGGGAGTTCTCGACCGGGTCGTGTTTCAACGCGCGACGCACGTGAAACCGGAGGCGAATTGGCTGGCCGCGATAGCGTTCCGGCTGCTCCCAAAGCTGCGTGAACGGCACATCCCGGCGAGCCTGTTTCTCCAAGTCGGCGAGCGACTCGGTGCGGCTCCACGCCATCAGCCGCCAGTACGCATCCATCTCGCGCGACTTCAGTGGTGCGCGGTCGATGACATACTCAAAATTCCGTTGGGCCGCCGCCAATTCCTCTTCATTCTTGCGGTTTGGTCCGGGAACGACGGTCTCTTTGTCCTCGTGCGGAACTTTCTCGGAAGGCTCGACTGGCGTGGCGGCTGGCTCGTCACCCGCGAACATTTTCCAAGTCGCGGGATCTCTCATCCGCTCGTAGAGCATCCACAGCACGGCCATTGCCAGGATCATTGACGCGAGCCTGGTCACCGAAATAGTTTGCCCGTAGGGATGAACGACTCTGCGGCGCATGTCAGTGGTCCTTACTCTTGCGGGTCTCCGCCACTCCAGTTGAACAACACCCGTGAGCGGCAGGGCGCTAGCCGCCGGTCTGCTGGAAATCACCGGCGGCTAGCGCCCAATGGCACTTACTTTACCCCAGTAACCCGAAGTGTCAGCGAGGGAAACAAAAGAAAACGCCTCTTGTCATCGCCCTCGCTGACGCTGCGGGTTAGTAAAGTAAGTGCCATTGGGCTAGCGCCCTGCCGCTCACTTCACACAGCTTTCAACAGGAATGGCGGAGAGCCATTCTTGCCCAATCCCGATCGACTTCAGACAGGTGGAGGCTTGGGGTCATGGCTCCTGTCCGGTCGCTGCTCCTCCAGAGCTCAACTCTGTGAAACTGACCTTTCGCATCTGCTGACCATCGGGAGTCTTCTGACGGGTACAGACATCAATGACCTTCATCAACTCTCCGTAGCGCACTTTTCGCTCGACGGCAATCTGGATGCGGTCGAAGGCGATCATCTTCGTGCCGAAGATCCGTTGGAGTTCGCGGTCGAGACGCTGGGTGTTGGCATCATTCATTTCTCCCTGGACCACCGGGCTGGCTTCGAGAATCACCTGTTTGACGCCCCCGCGATCATTCGCCATGACTTGGAGATGCAGCGTCTCGAACGCGTTGATGTCTTGGGGATCACCTCCGACGTTCGGCGGGGGTTGTACCTCGGGTGCCACGGCTACGGGCGGCGGGAGGTTGAGCGAAAGCTGGCCTTCGATGGGCGCGGGACGGAACGTCAGGATGAAAAACGTCAGCAGTTGGAACGCCATGTCGAGCATGGCGGCCAGATTCATTTCGACCGTTCCCTGGTCGCGGCGATGACGACGTTTGCGGCGCATGTCAGCGAGTCTCCTGTCGAGTCATCGCGCTCAACGAGAATTGCCGATACCCGTGTTTCTGGCAGACCTCGATCACGTGATTGAGCAGATGAAAAGGAACGGCCCGGTCGGCACGGATGATGACGGCCACCGGGAAATCGCCATCGGACGGCGTTCCCGCAGCGCGGAGTTGTTCCTTCAACAGTCGAGCCTGTTGGGCGATAAACGGCTCGATTTCCTCGAGCCGACCGTAGGAACGAACCTCGCCTTCGGCATCGATGTTCAACATCACCGGCTCCAACTTCCCCGACTTTTCCAAGGGGCGTGCGGACCCGAGGACCGGCAGCTTGAGGGACATGTCCATCGACGCCCCCTTGAAGTTGATCACCAGCATGAAAAACGTGATCAACTGAAACACCATGTCGAGCAACGGAGTCAGGTTCGGCTCCACGCGATCGGAGTTCAACTCGGCCATGCCAATTCCCCTCGTCTCGTTTCAGGAAGCGGTTTCGGTGGGAGGAGCCTTCTTGTGGGCGGCGGTATGGACCCGAAAAATGAAGTCGTCCGCCGCGTTCAAAGTCGAAACGCTGAGCTGCGAAACCCGGTTCTTGAACACGGCGAAGAAGTAGATGGCCGGGACCGACAAGCCGACGCCCTCGAACGTCAGAATCAGGGCCTCGGAAATCCCGCCCGCCACCTCGCTGGCCTTGAGTTGCGCATCCGACAACGCGATGACGCTGAAGCTCGCAATCATTCCCTTGAGCGTCCCGAGCAGACCCACCAACGGGCCCAGCGTTCCAATCACGGCCAGCATGCTGATGCGCTTTTCCATCCCGACCGTGATTTCTTCCGACTGCCGGTCAATGGTCTCGCGGGCATGATCGAATCCGAACGACAGTGCCGACAGTCCGGTGGCAATCAGTTGACCCAGCTCGCACTCGCTGTCCTTGGCGATTTTGTAGATCCCGTTGAAATCGCGTTTGACGAGCAACGCCTCGCACTTCTCCATCAATTCGGGCGGGGCCACGACCGGTGCGCGCAGCTCCATGAAAAGTTGCACGACGAGGCCCACGAAGTAGATCGAGACGAGCAGCAGAAACGCGCCGATCAAGCCCGAAGTCTCGATAATCCACCACAACGTCGATTTGGGTTTGTGTCCCTCCACTTTCGCGTTTTGTGGCGCATCGGCTGCGGGCGCGGCTGCGGCAGCAGGGTCGTCTTGTGCGCGAACGGCAACTGGTCTGGCAAACGAGAATGCCGATACGGCCAAGAGAACCAGTACCAGCCAGAGCGGTGGAAGACGATGTTTTTCCAGCGGAGCCATCAGGAGATTCCTCTGTCGTTGGAGTTGGATTTGATCTCCGGCCCGAGGCCAAAGAGAAGTCGAGTGTGACTGCAATGGGTCTCAAACCTGCGAGAAGTGCTAAACGATCACCACAACCGGCGTGTTTGAGACGGCAACGAAAACCGCGTGAAGTTGGGCGTGAGGCCCGATGCAGCGGTTGTCGCAATGATTCACACGGGCGGGATTCTATGGTCGCCGCAACAAAGAGTTCAATAGAGGCAGGGCCATCGCCTTTTCAAATGGGGGGTGCCACGGTCACAGAGCTTCGACGTGGCCGTGCAAGCCGATGACAGCAAGCAGCACCAAGGCCGGATTCG
>JAYUFF010001168.1:0-7945 GCA_043738825.1 Schlesneria sp. | reverse complement strand
GACGCGGTCGGTTTGGAGAGGAACGTCCAAGCCGGTTCGCCGCTCTCGAAGATTCCCGCCGCCGGATTGGGGAGCGCCCGCAGTGACACCGCAACATTGACGGCCACGCGCTTCGGTCCCTCATTCGGCGGGTCGGAGCCATCGACGATGATCTTGTCGAGCTTGACCCTTGCCTTCTTCACTTTCACCAGATCCTGAGTGTCGAGCGGGCCGTTGTCGTTCAGAAACCTCGCCGTCAGTTGGACCGGGCCCGTAAACATCGCCGAGGCTCTCAGCGTGAGGCTGACGCCATGTGTTCCGCCGCCGTCCAGGCGAACCGACGTGAACGGAGCGCCGGTCTGGTCGAGCACCTGCAAGTCACTCGTGCCGCCGGTCACGGTCAATGTTCCCGCCAGACCGTGACGCACGGTGACGGCCACGCCGGCCGTCGCTCCGGGCACCACTTCGACCTCCCCTTCCCGTGTCGGGTCGCAGCCCATCGAGTACATGCAACTCATGGGGTTCATGGGATTGCAGGTGAGCGTGGCGCACGGAAACGTGGCATTGGCCACCGCCGTGCCGAACATGTAGCTGCCCAGCATGTTCATGTAGTCCATGTAGTAGCCAGTGGCGTAGACGCAGCCCAACAGGTCTTCGGTCGCGCCATGACAGACCAGTTTGGGACGGGTCGGCGTGGAACCGGAGTCGTAGTTCCAGATCGTCATGCCGCCCCCGTCGGAGGCGTATGCGTAGACGTAGCCGCTCGACGCATTCGTCTGAAACGTGATGCTCAGGTCGTGCGGACCCGGCGTCAGTTCGCCGAACCCCGCGCCGATGGTCACGTTCGGCTGCACGATGATCGTGATGTCGTCCGTGGCCGACGCCAGCGAACCGAACGCCAGGCACAACCACGCGACCAGGAACTGGATTGACGTGCGGCGAGTCATGGGAAGGCTCCTTGATCTGGTGAAAGCTGGTCTGGCGGAATCGTGGGGCTGATTGGCAATTGCCCCTCACCCTTGGCCGGGCGCGGGGAAAAAGAAGCCCCCTCACCCCCGGCCCCTCTCCCCCGCAGACGGGGGCGAGGGGAGGAAGAAAAACGGTCAACCCGAGGACTTTGGTTTGGGCTTGGGGCGCGACAGTTCGTCGGACACTTTTTTAAGGTGCTGGTCGATCAGGGGATTGAAGGTCGATTTGGGGAAGCGCGTGCGGGCGTCGTCGTAGGCGAGCCGGGCTTCGTCCCACTTCTGGTCGGTCTCGTAGGCCACGCCGATGAAGTAGGCCGACCGTTCGACGTGTTCGCTGCCGGGGTGTTGTGCCAGCACGCGCCGCCAGAGTGCGATGGCCCGATCCGAGTGGCGATTCAGGTTGAATTCGACGTTGCCCGCCAGAAACAGCGCATCGTCCGCCCACTCGGCGTCGGGATACGCCTTCACGGCGGCCTCGTAGTCCTTGAGGATGACGGCGGGGTCTCGTTCGAGCGGATTCTGAAAACGAAAGCGGCACTGCGCGCGATGGAACTGTACGAAGCTCTTTTGCGGGAGGGTCAGATTCTCGGCCGGGCGTTTGGCCAGCGCGTCCCACAGGCGGTGCGCGCGATACGTCTGCGGAGCCTCGTCCAGCACGAGCGCCAGCCGAATCAACTGGGCCGAAACGGCGTCGCCGTTCTTCACGGGATCGGGCAGCAGTCCCACACGCTGTCGCAGCCGCAGCTTGTTGGCCAGCACGGCCAGCACCGAGAGGTCGTCTGCCCCATAGTTGAGAGCCGCTTGAAACTCGGCGTGGGCGGTGGGGAGGTCTTCCCGCAACCACGCCAGCAGTCCAGATCGCAACCGAATATCCGTGGCAATCCGGTGAGGCTCGCGAGGCGACCGCTCACCGTTCGCCGTGAGGGCTGCCGTAGATGCGGGCGTCCCCTCGGAAGTTTCCCGCCCACCGGTCGCCGGTCGTGGCGAGGGAACCAGACTTGGCCCGAACGATTGCAGTGACGACGACTGCATCGACGACGAACCGGCCACCGCGAACTCGTTCATCGACAGCGCCGACACGGCCGGCTGCGGTGCGCGGGACGGTTGAGGAACCGTCGTCTCAACCCAGCGCAGACCGGGTTGCAATTGATCCGCCGCCAACTGTGGGTCGAGATGCTGTTCCAGTGCGATGTCGAACAGGAACAAGCTCGCCTCCACGGCCCAGACACTCCCCGCGTGTTCGGTCGTCACGCGCTGAAACGTCTTCCCGGCATCGACCAGTTTGAGGGCCTCGACCTGCTGCTGTCCCGCCAGTGTCAAACAGGCCGCCCGCTCGTCACCGGTGGCCAATTTGGCCTGCCGCAGATATTCGGTGGCCGCCTTCGCCGCGCTGGCTCGACTCTGTTCCCGGTCGTCCAGTTGTCCTTGGAGCGTTTTCTGCAAACCGAGCCGAGCCTTCGTCGGCATCTGCGGCGGCAGTCCGGGAATGGAGACCGGGGCCTCGGACTTGACCGGCGTCTTGGTCACGGGCTTCTTCGTCTGGGCCGAGACCGGAATGGTGAGCGACAGCGCGACCAGACTCATCGCGGCAATGACGCTCACACCAAGGATCACACGGCGAACGCGACGAACCGCAGCGGAGGACATGGCAACGTCTCCTCAAACTCGGATGGAACGGACGATCGAGAGAACTGTGAACTGAACGGTGGAAGTAAAGGCAAACTGCAAACTCATCGTCTTGCGCTGTGGCCCGCGAACGAAAGAACGCTCAAAAGCTCAATCCCCCTCACCCTCTCCCTCGCAGACGGGGGCGAGGGGACAAGGTGAACAAACAAACAGGCAAACTCAGCCGCCGTTTTGGGTGCGGTTCCCCTCGTTTTCGAGGTTCTGCATGCCGGTGTTGAAGTAGTCCCGGATTTTGGGCCAGCCGAATTTCAGAATGAAAATCAGGATCGGCAGCGCGATGGCCGCCACGATCAGAATGGTTTCCAGAGAGACCGCGCCCCGTTGGTCGCGATGAATGCGACGCCACAATCGAGAGGACATACTGATACCTCCATCGAACGAGCGATTCGGCCAGTGAGCCATGACGAGCGGAAGAAAAGCGAGTGAGCCCAGTCACAGAACGTGACGATCAAGATGTGTAGCGTTCTACCGGGGGGGGGGCGCAAATATGCAAGCACCAAGTTCGATTGCGCGCCACATTTTCAGGGATTCATTCGCACCCCTCGGGAGCCTCGACGCCGATTCCCACAGCGCCCGCGAATCGCCCAAATTGATGCCCGTCTCTCGCGACGATGCGCTATGGTTGAGTCGGGTGGAACCGCTCGGCGAGGTCGATCCGCGCGACCTTCGACAGCCGTGCTCTGAGAGCGGCGTGCAGCGTCTGATCGAGGTCGGTGTACTTCGAGAAGGGATCGTCCACGAGGAACGAGCCGATGGCGACCGCGACCCGGCTGGGATCGCGAGACCGTTCGGCCATCGCGCGGAACGCGCGCAGGGCGATCTGTTTGGCCAGACGGTCTTCCGCTGTCCGGGCGAGGTCGAACTCGACAACCACCGTGGTCGAGGGGAACTGGTTGACCCGGCATCGCACGCGCTGGGCCTCAACCTCAACGATCAACAAGAAATCGGCCTGAGCCAACTGCCCGAGCTTGATTGCATTCGCGCCCGTCAGACCCGCCCCGAGCCGTTGTTCGCGCAGCACGATCTCCAATTGAGCGCGTTCCAACAGTTCGCCGTGCCAGCCGCCGAAGGCTTCCGCTTCCAGCAACCCCTGCAACGCGACCGCCTCGGTTCGGTGAGCGTCATCCGCCGACACCAGCATCGCCAACCGAGGCCCCGCCGTCTCATCTCCCTCGTGCCGAGCCGCCCGCCACGATGCAGTCGGCTTCCACGCGATGGCGTTGTCCGGCTTAGCCGCGTCGGCGACGCGGGGTTTCTCATCGTCGCGCAGTTGGGCAGATACGACGCCCGACCACAGGCCGCTCAGCAGCACGATCAACGCGCATCTCAGCCATCGTTGAAGATCAACTTCGTAGGATGGGCACTCCTGCCCGTCGTCGCTTCAAAACCAAAACCGGACGGGCAGGAGTGCCCATCCTACCAATCGCGGCGTTGTTCATGGGCGTGTTCACTTGGGCACGCGGAAGGAAATAGCTTACCTATCGAAGCCTGACGCGCAAGCGAAGGACGCTGTGCAACGGATCCTTCGCTTGCGCGTCAGGCTTCAATCTGCGGTAAGAAAACTCTTGACGCTCGCCTTACGGAGGAGCGGCCTCGTTCGACTTTCGGTCGCGAGCGGCCTCGTTGTCGTCGCGCTTGGCACCCTGACTGAGACTGTCCCGCGCTTTGCCAACAGCCGGCGGTCCTTCTTTCAAGTCCAACAGCCACAGCGCATGCAGATCTCCCGCGAGAACCTGTCTGCCGCCGCCGACCAGTTCGAGGCAAACATTGGCACGAAACGGAATCGGTTCCTTGTCGGGATGCGGCAGACTTTGGTGTTCGCGTTTGTCCAGAGACAGTCGGGCGAACGAGCCACCCGACCAGAGTGATCCGTTGACGAGGAGATGCGGTGGGTTCGTGGGAAAGATCCCGGTTTCCGGCGAATGAATCAGCTTCGCCCGATCGTGGCCGAGATCAATCTCAATCACTCGAAACACATTCGAGATCAAGATCCGATCGCTGCGCAACGGACTCGCCCACGTGATGCTGGAGGCATTGAGCAACGGACCTGAAGGCCCCGGATCGATGGCGATCAAATCAAGGACTTGTGTCATGCGGCCATCGGCGGGCGTGAGTTGCCACAAGCCGTCACCAATCACGAACACGACACGTTGACGGAGCGGATCGGCCATCAGGCAGGGGACGCGAAACGGTTTCTGATCATCGAATGGCGAGAGCTTCTGTTTGCGGCGGCTGGAGGCGAGGACGTTACAGCGACGGGACTCCAAGTCATACGAAATCAAATAACCTTCCCCGACACCCGCATAGACCTTCCCATCGAGTGCCGCCACGGACGTGACTTTGTTGGAGGGCAACCCGTCGTCGAGGCCAATTCGGCGCGGCAGTCCTTTCTTCAGTGGGAACACCACGATCCCGGCACCGTTGGTCGCGACATAGACCGCCTCTCCATCGGCACACGCGGCCGAGACGAAGTCGGGACGCGCATGCGGTGGAATGTCGGAGGCCGGAAGACCCAGATCGATTTTCGCCAGCAACTCCGGTGTAGGACGGGTGCCCTTGCCCGTCTCGTCTTGGCCTCCTCCCGCAGTTGCATTTGCGACGGCCAAGAGTGGCCGTCCTACAGGAACGCGCACCAACCGCAAGGCGCAGCGGTCCCCCTCGAACTGAAGGCAGAATCCATAGACGGCGTCGTTCAAAACCACCTGGCCTACCAGCTTATTCAGCTCGCGAAACTGAGAGACATCGAAAACCTTGGTGGCTTTGGACCATGGCAACTCGACGGGAGCCGCAGCCAGCTCTGGATGCTTCCGAAGAATGTCCTGCTCGGCCGTCATCAGTTGGCTCTTGAGACGCACCTTCTCATTCGGGGTCTCTTGAAACCGCGGCGAGTCGATGACGGGTAACATCAGGCGGGTCAGTTCCAGTGTCTGGCGGTGGTCCACCTGCCCGAACGTCTTCTGCACGATTTTGTAGTTCAGTTCGTGACGACTGACCATGAAGTGGCAGAGTTCGATCAACTCACGTTCGACGAATTCGCGACGAGTCTTTCCGGGCATGTTCTCGATGGCGGCGGGCCACGCCTCGTAGACCGAGAACCGAGTCCGCGCGGCATCCCACGGTTCGGGCGACGTGATGATGGACTGTGCCAGTTTGCGGTACTCGTCTGCAAACCGTTTGTACCCCGCTTCGTCAGAGTCGTTCTCCAGCAACACGTCTCCGCGAAGTTGCCCCAGCAGGCCGTACAGCCTGACGACGGGACGAGCATGCTGCTGCATGACGACAAACAGCGGAGCCATCTTCCGGGCATACGCGCGATCATCGACTGGCCAGGGCCAGTTGGTCGGCCCGACGATCACGTTCAAAAACATGTTCAATTCCTCGCCACCATCTGTCGTGTTGAACTGTGGTTGCCATCCCTTCGTCACGGTCAGCCAGCGATCGGCGACCTGATACAGGGAGTCGGCGTACTGCTCGGTATCGACCGAACAGGACTTGATGATTTTCAGCTCGTGAAGCGTGCTCGACCTGTACCGATCCAGCATCTGCGGATCGGCTTCCGCCTTCGCTGCCCAGGCCGCGATGTAGTCCAGGCTCCGACGGCGACTCGCCTCCAGCACCACATCGATTCGTGTTTGAGTGGGTGGCGGCGAAGCATTTCTGAGTCCGCGCAGCCGATCACAGAGATAGCTCAGCGGCCAGTTGAAGGTGACCCAGTGAGCCGAGGGCCGAGTGAGTTCTGAATTGATCTCCACCGCCCGGCTCGCATCTGTCAACAACGACTCCAACGTCGAGGCTTCCACCTTCGCGTCCATCCAAGCTCGCTCACCCCCCTGGAGCATGTTGAGCCTGTCCGGCCAGAACAGGAACGTCGCGTAACGGACCAGGTACAGCGACAGCCGCTCGCCGAAATCCTCGTTGGTCGGATCGAGTGCTCGGGCCGCATCCTCGGCGCGCACGGCATCGGCATAGCGCTTGTGGCTGTAGTGGTGGGCCGCCTCACCGTCGAAGCGGCGGGCTTCCAAACGGGGGTCTGCCGTCGCGATGACTGGCGCAGCGTGCAACGCTTCAATCAGCTTCTTGAGCAGCGTCTCCGCCAGCAGCGCGGCGTTCGATTCGGGAACCGTCACGCTGACGTTTTCTGTTTGCTCCTTCCCCGCCACCTTCAACAATGCGGTGGCCTTCAGCCCGCGACTGTCAGTGGCCCGAGAGACCTCCAGGTCTACGGTCGTCAGCGAGGCCAATAGCTCCTTGGTCGGAGCCGCACCGGGCAGTGACCGTTCTTCGTTGACGTGGGCGAGCCGCCTCCGTTCCAGCACCGCCAAGTCCGGTGAGCGGGACAGTCCGCGTTCAACGAGCAGGCCCACCGTCTCACATAGGCCGTCCTGACTCCGAGGCAAATCCGCGTTGCGAACCGTCATGACCCCGACCGTCTGAAACGCCTGAGCGCGCCCGTCGCGCTTGCGATGCGCAGCTCGGACGGCGCTCACGACCGCCTCTGCCGCCCGCTCCAATTCCGCCGCAGCCATCGGCTGTGCGGCGTCCCAATAGCGAACGCCGGTTTGCGCATCAAAAATGACGATGCTCGGCACGGCGTCCTTCCCAGGCAGGCTCTCGATCACGGCAATCAGATCGACCGCCAGCAGCTTCCCCACGGCAATCGCCTGACTGGCATCGACGACACCGGACACGGACAACTTCTGTTCCTCAAGAACACGCCGGACGTTCGCACGGTCCAACAGTTCGAGTTCCGGTTCGTTGCTGAGCCTGATCTGTGCCAAATCCACAACGCTCTCAATCAGCACGCCCCCTTCGCCGCTCATCAGCGCGACGCGAGTGGCCGCGCTCGCTGTGATCGTTCCGAACAGAAACAGCCCGGCTGTCAGGCAACCGGCCACGACTCTTTGAAGCAGCATTGGAACTCGCGTGGGACTCATCTTCGCCACAGTTAAACCTCCATTGTCAGATCGACAAAACTCATTCAACATCGCGTGTTTCGTATTCATCATTCTGCCGCTCTCTTTCTGTCTCACTCTTCCATCTTTGCCAAAGCCAGGAAACCGAAAGAATGAGGCAGCAAGATCGCTGCGCAAAGCGTCAGGGCCGGACGGGCAAGAGTACACATCCTCCGCGTCCATTTTTTCCTGCCGCTCGCCTTACTTCTTCTTTCCGCCGTTCTTCCCCTTCTCAGGCGAGGCCACTTTCGGCAGCAGGCGTTCGGCGATCGTGGCCGCCGCCTGTTGCAGGGCGTCCTTGCCGGCAATCAGTTCGGTCGAGTCGGTGACTCGTTCGGTCTGTCGGTCGATGGCGAGGAT
>JAYUFF010001167.1:0-3017 GCA_043738825.1 Schlesneria sp. | reverse complement strand
AAAGTGAGTAAGAGGCCGCGAAGCGAGTCAGCGCCCCGCAGCGATACTCTTGCACTTTGCACTTTGCACTTTGCACTTCTCACTTTGCACTCCCCACTCTTCTCACTTCACGGCGTCTCTAGCGGGTACCACGATTGCAGCGTCCAGCGTTCGACATCGTCGTAGGTCTGCATGGGCCGAGGCGGCAGTCCCACCAGGTTCCGCCGCACCACGAGGTATTCGTCCACCTCCCACAGCGGGACGTAGCGGGCTTCGGTCAACAGGTCGGCCAGCAGGCGATGCAATAGTTTGGTCGCGGTCGTCCAGTCGATGGTCCGCTCCAGTTCGAGCAGCACTCGCCGCGTGCGTTCGGGGAGCGGTTGCAGGGCCTCGACGCGCGCCTCGGTTTGCAACGTGAGCAGCGGCCAGATGTCGGACACCGGTTCGACGAACTTGGCCGTGCGGTAGCAGATGTCCCAGTCCTCGCGGGCCTCTCCCGCAGCAGGGGCCGCGTCGTCGAGCAGCTTCACGTCGAGGCCGACTCGTTTCCAATTCTCGATCATCACGCGCGCCGTCTCGCGCACGGTGGGGTCGGACGGACACGACAGCCGCAGCGTGGGCAGTGTTCCGCCCGATCGCTTCTTGGCGGCCAGCGCCAGTGCGGCGGCAAGGTGCGGATCGTAGGCCGGCTGTTCGAGCAGTCGGTTGTAGCCGTAGCTCTTCGAGGCGAACGGGCCGGTCACGAGCCGCGCGTGCGCTGCGGGAGCATCCTTCAACACGAGTTCGCTCAACAACTGTTCGCGCGGAATCGCATGGAGCAGTGCCCGCCGCAACTGGCTGTCACGCAAGGCCGCCGTCTTCGGCTGGAACAACAGGAAGTGAGACTGCGGCAGCGCGTAGGGGACCACGAAGAAGCGGCCGTCGTCCTGGAGGGCCTTCAAATCCCGCAGGTCGGCGCGCGGCAGGGCCGTCACTTCGCCACGCAGCAGTCCCTGCAAGGCCGTCTCCCACGAGTCGTAGCGGACCTCGACAATCTCATCGACATGCCGCTGACGTGTCGTGGTCGGTTGTGGACGCACGCGACGAAACACGGCCTGCCGCTCGTCGCGCGAGACGCGCGCAAATCGCTGTCGGCCCAGCAGCGACGAGTTCCCGCCCGTCGAACTGTCATCGAAGGACGGCGAGTCGGGCGGCACCCCGACCGTGAATTGACAGAGTGATTCAAGGCGGAGCGGCAGGCGGCGAAAGTGGACGGTGAATTCGGACGGGCTTTGCACCGCCAGGCCCGAGACGAACCCGGCCAGTCGTTCGTCGAACACGGAACTGGCGGGATCGAGTCGCGCCGACAACTCGGCGTAAACATCGGCCGACGTGATGACGGGCCGCGATTCCCAGTCGGCTCGTTTCAGCTTGAGCGTGAAGCGGACCTGCCGTCCGAGGTCGGTCGGCTCCCACGTCTCGAAGAAGGCGGAACGATAGCGCACTCCCTGATCGTCGATCCGCGCCGGCTCGTACAGCGACGCAGTCGTCAGCAGGCGCGCGCGCTCGTCCGCGTCGAGGAGAAACGGGTAGCGAGTCGTTTCTCCCGGCAGCCGCAGCACGCCGACCCGCAGACTCTGGTGCTTGTCGGTCAGTTCGCGATGCGCGTCTTTCAAACCGGGCGTCTCGGGCCAGATGCGCGCCGCACGATCGACGATCTCGGCGGCGGACGCCGCGTCGCCACGCGCGGCTGCCTCGCGGGCGTCGGCCATCGTGGCGGATGCCTTCGCCGTCAGATCGTTCTTCCATTTCTGCGCGATCGAATGGTCCGGCTCGCGCGTGGCGAGTCGATTCAGAAAATGACGGGCCTGCCGGTAGTCGTGCCGTTCGACAAGCGGCGCGATCAGGCGATCGATCACACTTCCCAACTGTGCCGACAGTCCCATGAGCGTCGAGTCGGGTTTCCAGATCTCTTCGAGCAACCGCAATGCACCGTCGAAGTCGTTCCGCGCCGCATGCAGTTCGGCGTCCTTGAGGACCAGCCGCGCATACGTCTCTTCAAACTTGGGCCACACGGGAAGCAGCACATCGTCCTTGGCGGGAGGCTCTGGCTTGGGAAAGTCTTTCGGCCGCACGAACCGCAGTTTCTTCCTGATCGTCGGCAACTCCTCGTCCAGTTCCTTCGTCTCCCTGTTGAGCGATTCGATGCTGTTATCGATTTCGGTCGTGCGTTTCTTCGTCGTCGCCGTGGGATTCTTCGCCTTGATCTGGTCTCGCT
Organism: Schlesneria sp.; assembly: GCA_043738825.1. GTDB lineage: Bacteria > Planctomycetota > Planctomycetia > Planctomycetales > Planctomycetaceae > Schlesneria. The sequence continues at coordinate 781 of JAYUFF010001167.1, read as the reverse complement.
CCTTGCGAAGTTCCTCCCGCCTGGCTTTCAGCGCGTCGGCCTCGGACTGAGTTGCCCGTTCGTCCGCTTCGAGTTCCGCCTGGATGCGGGCGTTGTTCTCGCGATGCCGGCGATTGACGACCAGCAATAAATCGTAGGCCAGCGGGATGCGGCCCTCGTCGATCAGTTGCTCGACACGCCGCAGCACCAGGTCTTCGTAGTGGACGACGAGCAGGATGAACCGCGTTTCCAACTGGTAGTCGGGATCGACGCTGTCATCCAACAGCGTGACCGACATTTTCTGAGCGGCCAGCTTGGTCTCCTGCACCTTGTCGCGGGCCGCCGTCAGTTTGCCTTCGACTTCCCCGCGCAGCGCATCGACGTTCAGATCGCGGTTGCGCACCAATTGCTGTTCGACTTCGGCCATTCGCGCCGGCTTGTACTTCAGCACGCGGTTGTAGGTCGCCTCGGCCTGCTTCTGTTTGAGACTCAACCTCATCACCGGGTCGTGACGCGGCGCAACCGGATCGACGACGAGCACATCTTCGGTTCTGAGCACGATCCAGTCGAACGGCTTGCCCTTCAACAGATCCTCTCCCGACGGCAGCGGCAGCTCTTTGTATTTGGGGAGCTCACCATCGCCGATCTGTGCTTGAGCCAGAGGAGGCTGACCGACCGTGGCGAGTCCGAGTGCGAACAGAAACAGAACCGCCATGCCATGTCGGCACTCACGCCACAATCTCTGACAGACCACGACGGAGCAAAGGAATCGCCCAAGTCTTGGTGAGCCGGGCGGCGTCAG
>JAYUFF010001166.1:0-3023 GCA_043738825.1 Schlesneria sp. | reverse complement strand
AGCAACTGCGTGAGCAGATGTCGCAGCCGTTCATGGGCGAGACCCCCGAAGAATCCCGGCACCAGCGATTCACCGGCGAACTCACCGAGCACAAAGTCGCGCCGGCGCTGCAACTCACTCAGCAGGTCGGTTGTCGAGAGATCGCGGAGCGATTTCTGTTGAGTCGCCGCCAGAAACGCTTCCAGTTTCGGCACGGCCACCCGTTCAAATCGTTCTCGCGCCGTCTGGCCCATCGCTCGCATCTGACGCGCCGAGCGGATCATCCCGAACAACATCCCCGGCAATCGGAAGAAGAACAGCGAATCGGCCCGATCGAGATTGAACCGTGTCGGCGGACGATCGAGCGCCGTCCGGTCTCGCAGGACTTCCTCAACGTCGTACTCGAACGGGAGCCGTCCAAAATGAAACTCGGCCGCGCGGCGCGGATCGACGTAGACCCGCCCCGCGATCAGTTCCAGAAAGCCCGCTCCCGCCTCGCGCTCTTGCGGTCGATGGCCGAGCAGCCGGTACATCTGCCCGTAGCCACCGGCGGCACTCATGAACCAGCGCGCGATGTCCCACGTCAGCGGCGTCGGAGCGGGGAGCGTCTCTGACAGGTTGTGAACGACCCAGACCACATGATCGCTGGCAGCGAGGCCGCGCAGTCGCTGGACTTCGTCGAGCCGTCCGCGCTCCACGTCTTCGATGATCTCCAAGCCGCGAATCTGGCGAGTTTGCAGCAGCGCGACGCGACCGTCGGCGATCCCCCATTCGATGTCCGACGGGACTTGAAAGTGCGTTTCAACCCTGCGTCCCAGCTCGGCGATCTCACGGACCTGCTCGGGATTCAACGCCGGTTCGTCACCCGGTCTCGATCCCGGCACGACGCGCTTGGTGGCGAGCGACGCGGCGTCGAGGATGTAAATGTCGGGTGTTACCGCTCCCGACACGACCGCCTCGCCCAGTCCCCACGACGCTTCCAGGATCATCTCACCCGACGCCGGATCGTTCGGGTTGGCGGTGAAGAGGACTCCCGACCGGTCGGAGGGAAACATCGCCTGCACCGTGACGGCCGTTCCGACGACGTGGCGCACGTCGTGATGTTGCCGATACGTCCGGGCGCGATCGCTGTGCCACGACGCGAACACGAGATTGATGGCCTGACGAAGTGCCTCCCACGGCTCGATGGCCGGATCGCTGCCGCAATTCAGAATCGTGTCCATCATGCCGGGCATCGACACCGCCGCACCGGATCGCACGGCAACGAACAACGGCCGGGGTCCGCGACCAAACGTGCGGTCCGTCGTCTGTTCCAACCAGGCAAGGGCATCGCGCACCTGCTCTTCGAGACCGTCGGGCCAGCGCCCCTCATGTCGCTCGACCCACGCGCAGCATTCGGCGGAGATCGTGAATCCGGGCGGCACCGGAAACCCCGCGCGACTCATCGCCGCCAGGCTCGCCCCCTTGCCGCCAAGAACCTCAACCCGCGCGGGGTCGCACGCGGACTCGCCGAGGCCGAACGTGAAAACCAGCGTGTCACGAGTCACTTCGCTCACGGCTGCTCCGCCCCCAGACAAACAACCGCGCCACGTTCCATCGCAAAGTAGAATCGCCCCTTGAGAGACACGCGCGGAGTGACCGGTCGGAACACATCCGTCAAAAGGTGCCAGAGTTCCGAATCGAGTTCCGACGCCGACCACGAGCTGTCACGCCTTCCGTCGATGACGTTGTGGGCGACGAGTTCCCCTCGATACGGCAAGATGACCTGTAGCCCCTCTGTCAGAACGCGATGTTTGATGAGTCTCTCCGCCTCCCTCCCGAGTTCGACTGAACCCGCTTGGAACGGGATCGAGAAGGCCGACAAATTGACGATTGGCCCGCCGAGCGGCGGCTGTTCGAGGGCGACCTCCCACAGCAGGCAACCCGTAAGCGCATCGCGAGCGAACAAACTCGACTCGGTTGCCGCGAACACGATCTGGTTGGAGACGAGCGGCGCGCCGATGCTGTTGCGGGGGCGTTCCACTTGGGGCGGGGCTGCCGCCGCGCGTCCCGTCAGCGGAGCGACGGGGCTACCGTAGTCTCGTCGCTCCGCCGACGAGACGCTGGCCGTATCCACGTCCCACAAGACAGAGCCGTTCACGAGGTCCAAACAGCGCAATCGCGTCGCGCTGGCCCAGACATAGACTCGCCACGCATCAACCGTCATGCCGCTCGACAAGTCCGCTAACGAATCGCTCCAAACGATCTGGCCGTCATCCGCCGACAGGCAATGCAGTCTCGGCCGAATTGCGGCGGTGGAAGCTCCTTCCACCACGCACAACCGGCGACCGCTGCCGACCGGCGGAACCGTGATCGGGCCATCGAACCGTCGAGACCACACCTGACGCCGCTCCGGTTCGACCTCCGGAGCCACATCGAGTTTGATGAACTCTTGCTGACCGTCTCGCGTCACGGCCACATAGATCGCCTCATCCAAAGCCATCAGCGGCGCGGTGACGAGGAAGGGCGTCTCGCCTTCCGTCGGGAATTGCCAGAGAACGGCCAACGATTCCGGCAGGCGGCCGTCCTCCGCAACGCGGCCTCGCTCACCGTGAGTCCACAGCGGCGGTGCCGGCGTCCCCGGTTGACCGAGGCAGCGCAGTCCCTGCTTCGCCGTCCCGATGTAAACGTGACCGTGAGCGATCGCGGGTGAACTGGAAAATGTCTCGCCCCCTCCCAGCGCCGCATCCCACACCGGCTTGAGAGTCGCCGCCTCCAGGCAGAACAATCGTCCCAACGCCGTGGCACAGTATACGTGCTTCAGTCCCAACGCGGGTGAGGCCACGATCGGTTCGCGCAGATCAAACCTCTCCATCAGCCTCCCCGTGGGCGAGACACGATAGAGATGCCCGTCGCGCGATCCGAAGTAGAGTGAGTCTTCACCGCTGACGATGGCACCGAGGATGGCATCGCCCGTCTCAAACTTCCAATCGACACCATGCGTCACGGGATCGATGCACCAGACCTCGCCCACCGGCTTCAGGCGCTGTCGTGCTTCGGCGAGT
>JAYUFF010001165.1:0-3024 GCA_043738825.1 Schlesneria sp. | reverse complement strand
CCAATCCCTGACACGCCAAGCCGGGCTCTTTCTACCGATCACGAAATGACTCCCTGAAAATCGTTCACGGCGTTGAGTGCCACCCGGCGAGGGGCTTCGCTCGCCAGTGTTCTTTGAAGTCACTGGCGGTCCAGCCGCTAAATGATTTGAAAGTGCGATAACCCAAGCAGGACCATCAAAATGATTCCGACAAACCAAAGGGGAGCGAACCAAATGTGAGCGCCAGCATCCGGATCAATCAGGGGACGCTCGCAGTCTTCGCTGTGGAATCGCATCCAGACATCCACAACCATCGGGATCAGGATCGCACTGATGAGCGCAAGTGGTCTGTTTTCTGTCGTGACAACCAGAATGATCCCGGCCACGACGCCGATCCCACACGCAATTGCGGCTTTGCCGTTGAATATCCACATCTCGTTTTCTTCTCCAAGTCATCACGAGCCATCTGAATGCACGAGGTAACCCGGCGGGTCAAGTTGACCGACTGGTTTGGCTAAAGAACCTCGAATCCTCCGGAGCGTCTGCAAAACTCTACGAATCGTTTCAATACCTCATATTTGGCGGAGTAGTTGTTCCAAATGTCGGCATCATTCCACTCGGAAATTGGTTTGCCGTAATCTATCGGAGTCTCCGAAATCCCGCCGTCGGATAGAACACGTTGATTGGGCTTCAAGGCCACGACAAGGTCTTCGATGTGTTCCGCTGCGCGCAACGCCTCCGAAGCGGAAAGGTGCCCGCCACAGCCGTTCGCCAAGCAACGTTTTTCACGTTCTCCGGCGGGTAGGACTCCGATGCGCACCAATAACGCAACCGTAGGCCGCCAGTTCCACCAGTTGATAGCCATGTTGTCGCCCGTTGAAGGTACGAGGATGACAGTCATATCGCCTCGCGTTATTCCGCCGAACGATCAGGGTAACTTGCCCGCGATGAGCGATGGGCTTCCGATCAACACACCTACACTTTAATCAGCAGAAAATTCGGGTCACGTTGACCGGCTTGTTCGGCATTGATCAAGCGGTCTGATGTAAGCAGCGGCCACGGTTGAGGATTTGTAGGTTCGATCACGCGCCCCATTCATTTCGTCTGTGAAGTCGCTTTGCGGTTCGTCGAAGTCAATCCAATAGTCAAAGTATGTCTCGCCTTGAGAGTTGACCCGCTCGTGAGGCCCAGCAGAGATTGTCCCGACAGCATCCGATTTCCAATCGGCATGGCGTAGCATCAGGACTCGGTCTCCAATCGAGAATTTCATCATTGCGACTTGGATTTGATACCGAACAGTGAATTGACCCGCGCGCTGGCTAACTCGGCCATGCTCGTGACGCGGGACTTCTCTTCACTCAACGCAACATGCCGTGCGCCAAATGACCTGTCAATCGCGTCCTGGGAAATGCCGTCGAGTGGGGTGTCGTGTTGGCCCGCTCCGGGTGCTGGTGCCACGGTCACGAAGTCCTCGACGTGTCCGTGCTGAGGGGCGTTGGACGTGAATTGTGGAGAGCCAATCCGAAGAGCACGGCCACCCCGACGACGGTGTGAGCGTGGCAAACCCGCAGTTTGGAACTGAGAATTCGAGTCTCGTCCTCGCATCTGTTTCAGCATGTCGTTGATCGGGCCGATGTAGGCGATCATAAAGATGCGGAACACGATGAGTACTGCGACCAGATAATCCAGGCCAGAGTGGCCGTCAGCGCCGACAGGCTGCGGCGGGCTTGTTCTTCGAGTTGTGGGCGGAGTCGTTCCAACGTCTCGGGAACCGTACCGGTTGCTTCGCCGACTCGCACGAGTTCGAGATACTCCAGCGGGAACAGCCCGGTCTCACCGAAGGCCATCGACAGATCCTCGCCCCCCTGCACCATGCCGATCACGTGCGGAGCGGTCGGCGATGTGAACCACCGCGTCGCACGACACAATCCGCTCGCGCAGCTTGTCCACGAGCTGGCGATAGTCGGTCGAGAAGTTGTCCCGCTCGACCGCGTGATTGTCGTTGTCCTCCAGCCCCTGCTTCACGAGCTTGCGGACGGAACCCAACTCGCGCGAGACCGTGCTGATAAAGACCCACATATCGCGGCGGAGTTTCGGGCGGGGAGTGTTCATGACCGTGTTCCCCAATGCCAGTGGTCTGACAGAACTGAACGTGCGGATGCGATCCCGCGCGGGCGCTCCTCGCGCGCGAGCGGAAAAGATCATCGGGGTCGGTCACCGCGGAGAGAAAGAGGCGCAGACTCATCATCGGCTCCGGCGGGAGGATCCGGTCATCGGCAGGCCGATTGTCATTCGGCGACGCGGCGACGGAAGCTACTGGAGCCGAGATCGTTCACGATGCTGCCAGTCGTCGAAGCTGAAGCTGTCGGCCTTATCGAAGAAGTAGGTCAGCTCGCGCCCGCCGCTCAACTTGCGGTGCTCGACCAGCCGTTCTTCGACGAACCGCGTGATCCAACCGCCGGAGTTGTCCGCTCGGGCAGAGGAGACGAAGAGGCCAAACTCATCCGCATTGCGTGGCATGTTGGTGGCTGCTCCGAATGTTTTTGACGTGAACATCGCCGGCGACGCTGACCACCTCCAGGCGCTGAAACACGCTTTGGCGCGGGGCGTCCCGCTCGGACGGCGGGCGATCCTCACAAGAATGGCTCGACCCGGGCGGCCGAGCACCAGCGGGATTGGTTGGCGACCGTCACCCAGTCGTGCGGATGGCGTTTTGAGGCACATCATTCCGCCGTGCGAGTTCCGACTTCTCATCACTCAGCCGAGTCTCCCAGAAATTGTGCCACTCCTGTCGCCCCGGCTGAGTGTCACGCCGATGGATCTCCGCTGCGTGGCCGTGTGCCGGTGGCTCTGAAACGCCGTTGTCTAAACTCCTCTCGAATGACCAACCCAAAGAACGCGAGAAGCCCTGAAAATCAGGGCTTCTGCGAACGGTTGCGGACCCGTGATGACGGGTGACAAACCATTGAGCGCGCTGGGACTCGAACCCAGGACCTACGGATTAAAAGTCCGTTGCTCTACCAACTGAGCTACGCGCTCGCGATC
>JAYUFF010001164.1:0-7978 GCA_043738825.1 Schlesneria sp. | reverse complement strand
CGAATCGCGTCGCCTTCGCCGCCTTGCCATCGGGGCCGATCCCTTCGAGCACGGTCAGCCCATCGCGAGCCTGCTCCGGATCGGCGGCGGCAAACGGATACTCGATGCTGTGCGAGACCCACAGCCGCCCGCGCGCATCGAACGCCAGATTCATCGGCTTTTGAATCTCAGGCTCGCTCGCCACGAGTTGAATCTCAAACCCGGCGGGCAGTTTGAATTTGGCCTGCTGCTCGGCGGGAGTCAGCGGCTCCGTCGGAGATACGGGCGGCCCGGCCCAAACCGGTACGAACAGACTCAACACGCCCACCACCGCAATCCAACAGCCTCGGCGCAACATCGTGCATCCCTCGCAACTCGTGAAGTCTCGATCTCAGACGGTGCGACAAGGTAGCCTTGTCGTTGTCCGTCGAACAACCCTGCAAACGCTCTGGAATGGATTCCGGTGCAAACGGCCCTGTACCAGAGGCGGTTCCGAAAGTAACCCGCAGCGTGAGCGAGGGTGATCACTCGCTGGATATCACGACGCCCTCGCTCACGCTGCGGGTTACTTGCCGGATTTTGAAACTGCTTCTACAAGCACCTTTGCAGTGTGGCGTGAAAGGATTCGACATCGGTGAATCGCTCGGCAGGGATGCGGGCGAGGGCCTTGTGAATGACGGCGGCCAGCTTGCCAGAGAGTTCGGCGCGGTGTTCCTGAATCGGGCGCGGAGGCTCTTGCAGGACCATGAGCAACTGCCTGGCGACCTGTGGCGGAAAGTCATACGGATGCCGCTTGGTGAGCAGGTGATACAGCGTCGCCGCCGCCGAGTACTGATCGGCGGCGGGAGTGACATCGCGGTAGTTTGTGATCTGCTCGGGGGCCATGTACGGGAGGGTGCCGCCGATGTTGCCCGTCGTCGTGAGGCCGCTGAGCTTGGACGCCTGATAGGCTCGCGCCAGCCCGAAGTCGGCCAGCCAGACGAAGTCACCGGCAGCACGCTCTTCGATCAGCAGGTTCGACGGCTTCACATCGCGATGCACGTAGCCCTGGCGATGCGCGGCCGAGAGGGCTTCCAGCAGTTGGCACACGATGCCAATGGCCCTCGCCACCGGCAGCGGGCCGTCGTGCTGACGCAGCACGGCCTGACCGTCGATGCCGGGCACGAGGTCCATCACAAAGAAAAGCTGCCCATCGGCATGACCGAGGTCTCGGAAAGGGACGATGTGCGGATGAGACAGATCCCTGACGATGCTCGTCTCACGCACGAAGCGGGCCAGATCGTCGGGACTCGACGCGATGGCGGGCAGCACGACTTTCAATGCCACCAGCGATCCGTCCGTCATGGCGCGGGCGCGATATACGACGCCCATGCCGCCGCGCCCGAGTTCCTCGATGATCTCGTAGCCGGTGAAAGGCTGAGGCTGGGCCGCGATCTTGGCGCGGTCTTCGGCGGAGATCGAAACCTTGGGTTTCGGTACGGCAGCGGTTGTCACCTTCTGCGGGACGGGTTTCGAGCCTGGAACGAGCGTCGCCGCGAGCGCCTCATCGTTGCCGAGACCGCGCGGAGGAATTGTCTCGGCCTCGGGAGAGCACCGCACGGGAGCGGACTCCGGTACACGTACCGGTTCTGATGCCGAAGTCACCGTCGAAGCGAGGCTCACCCGCATGGTCGTGTCACCCGCCTCAATCGTGTCGCCATCGTGCAGCTCGATCGAAGTGACCTGCTTCCCGTTGACGAGCGTCCCGTTGGTGCTGTTCAGATCGAGCAGACGGCACAGCGGCGGATTGACCTCGATGAGGAAGTGATTGCGAGAAAAGAACTGATCCTTGGAGGGCAGCCGAAACTGCGCCGCCTTGGCCCGGCCGACGATGAAGTTGTCGTGACCATCGAAGGAAAACTGGCGTCCTTCGTGAGGACCGGACGTTACGGTGAGCACGATCTGCATGACGGAACAATTCCCCCCTCACAACCATTGGTGTTGCACGCGTCGTCGATGGACGCGAGGAATGTACAGAAATTGAAGCCCGAAGCGCAAGCGAGGGAGACGCTGAGCGTCCCCTTACACTTGCGCCTCAGGCTTCGATTCGGCTGCGTTTCCCGGTTTTCCAGAGCCATCGTGTCAGGCTGCGCAACATCAACGATCTCGATGAGACCGGTGAACCGGCTCTGCGGGACTGTCCCTAAATTTACGCTTCATTAATCCACCACCCACCACATTCGGCAAACGGACATCAGGTCATCCATGCTACTTGGTGCTGACGGTTGTCAGTTCCCGAACTCGGATGTTGCGGAACTTGCAGCCCTTGGCCAGTCCCTTCCAGTTGAACAGGCCGAAATGCCCGGCCTTTGGCAAGTCACGAAGAGCGGCATGGTCCGTCGTTTTGGCATCGACAACCAACTGCTTGTTCAGGCGAACGAGGATCCGTTCATTTTCCAGCCTCACCGACATCTCGTTCCACAAGTTCGGTTTGAAGGCATTCCGCGTGGGGGGCACGATCCCGTAAATCGCCCCACAATTCTGTTCGGGTTTCTTTTGCGATAGATCATGCTCAAGTTGAATCTCGCATTTGTTCGTACCAGTGAGTTGCCCCTGACCGGAGTAGCTGACCAGCAAACCGGAGTTCGTGTCACGCGGGAGGAAGAACTCGAACTCGATCTCGCAATCACCATACGTTTTGTCGAGTCGCAGCCAACCGGGAGCATTCGTATCGCAGACGAGTTCACCCTTGCGAACGATCCACCCGAGTGTGGTTGCCGTCTGAATCTCCGCATCCTTTCCCGTGGTCAACATCGGCATCCAACCCTTGAGGTCTTTGCCGTTGAACACCGTCGTCCAAGCGTTGTTGGCAGTTTGCGGAACGGTGGCGGCGTCCCACTCGCAGATGTAGCCAATCCCCGGTTCTTTTGAGGAGTCGGGCTGGTCAAACCATTCGCCAGCAGGAATTGACTGCTTGGTCATGGAGGAGTTCTTCACCATCATCAGCAGATAATCCTCATCATTGGCTGCGGTGCCATTAGGCTGTGCTCCAACGGCACTCCAATTCTTGAAGGTCACTTCCGAACCATCACTCCACAGCCATCGCTTTTCTTGAACTTCATCGGTGGCCCCGAGCCACACTCCCACGACGATCTGGTTGACGGCCATCTTCATAACGAAGTCGTTCTCTTCCTTGGAACGAACCTCTGCCAATCGCCCGCCCATTTGCTGGCATTTCTGCTTTGCGTCGTGCCAAGTCAATTGTTCGTTGAAAATCTTGAATCGCTTCTTCTGGAAGGCGACGGCATCGGTGGGAATGATGGCGGCAACTTTTGGCGACCCTGAATCGATCTGCTTCGCCGCTCCGAGAAATTCCACGTTGCGGATCACCCATAGGTCGGGGCGATGTTCGTCCTGCCATCCGGCGAGGGTTGCGGCATTCGCATAAACCGCAGGGGCGGTCAGGAACAGTTCTTTTGTGGCGGGAATGTAGCGGGGCGCGCGACCGTAGACCGTGCCAATTCCGGTTAGGGACAGGTATTCAAATTTCTCGAATGGCTCGACCGTCGTGGCTCGCAAAAACCGCGTGATCCGAAAACGGCCGACATCCAGTTCGTGTGTCGCCAGAAATGACAGTTCATCGGGTGCCATCGCCAGCCACGTGAGCGGCGCTTTTTGAGCGGCAGCATCCCAGCGAATCTCAACCCGTTCGAGCTTTGACCACGAAGCATCCAAGCTTGGCCGACGTGAGACGAAGTAATCTGCCGAAAGGATGTTGGCATCAGGCCGCGCGTTGGTGAAGAGTGACAGACCGTCGGCCGAGATGAAGGGGCTATTGAATGCGTTCTTGTCTCCAAACTGAACCAGTTCTGATTCCTTGCCGAACGACTCCGAGAGAGAAGCGCGCGATGCCGTGTACAACCGCTTGAACTTCGTCCCAACGGATTTAACGAAGATCATCTGAAGTTCATCCGGGGTCAGCGTCGGTTGTCGTCCACTTCCAACCACCCGCTTGCCGCTAAACGGCTCTGCGGGGTTCGTGCGCTGTGCCTGCCAGATCTGATACTCACCATCGGACGTACCGACGTGTTCCCAATAGATGCGGCTTCCATCTGACGATACCCAAGCCGACGCTTCTACTGATGATGTATTAATCTCAGTGAGCGATTCGAGTTTCGGGGCGGAAGCGATGGCCGCAGGATTGCCAGCGGGTACGGAATCAAGAATTTGATACTCGGCGTTCTTGAACAGATGCTTGCCTTTGAACGCACCGAGACGGATGCCTCCACGGTCATCATTGGTCGTTTGGCATGCGAGTACTCGCGTGCCGTCGATGTACACTGTCAGCGTGTTTCCGATCGCGGAGAACGCCATGCTGACAAACTGATCCTGCGGTATTTTTCGGTCGATTTGTACCGACTTGATCGAAACCCACGAGTTGTTTTCCCATTTCCCGATTTCGACGAGTCCGTTCGATTCACAGTTGTAGCACGCGATACAAGACTTGGGATTCTGGTCGGGACCAAACACGCGCAACCACAGATTTACGTTCTCACCCTGGGTCTCGCGAACATCGGCTCGAACGATGACATCACGCGCGTCGATGCCGGAGCTTTTCAGTTCCGCGCGGTCCAACTCCAAGACTCCATTCTGGAATTTCATTCGCGCCGGATCGGACAACGAGGTCGTCAAATCCACGAGTGGGATCCACTTGCCCGTTGCGACGCGATCCAAATCGGAGACGCCTCCCGGACGTGGAACGACGATTGGCATTACCTTCGGATCGACAGTCGCCGCTCGCTGTTCTGGATTGCTCGGCAATTCCCTGATGCGGATGTTGCGGAACCTCACCGGTGAACCGTGGTCTTGCAGGCCGACCGGACCGGGCTGGCCGTAATTCGTGTTGAGACTTCCCGGGCTGAAGTTCTCGGTGACCGGAGCGTTGTCGATGATGACCTTTCCCTCGTGAAACACCGTCAGACGACCCGGCTCATTCCGCTTGGCGACGGCGTCAATGCGCGGAGCGTGGAATGTGATGTCAAAAGTTTGCCACGTTTCTGGCGGTCGGACCACGACACCCTGCGATGCCACAGCGTTGTACAAGGCTCCGAGACTTGTGAGTGCGGGCGGAGACTTGGGATTCTCAAACACATCGAGTATCTGAATCTCGTGTCGGCCCAGCAGGAAGATGCCACTGTTGCCGCGAGCTTGCCCAACTTTGTTTGCTTCCTTGGGAACCCAGAACTCCACCTGAAGCTGGAAGTCCAAGGGAAACGTCTTGGCGGTCATGATGGGTCCGGCTCCCGGTACGACCTCCATATAGCCGTTCGCGGCCTTCCATGCAGCCGGAAGGCGGTTGTCGGCCTTCACCCAACCTGTGAGATCGCGGCCGTTGAACAGCTCCGTCCACTCTTGAGAGTTGTCAGCAGTAATCTGCGCAGTGGGCTTTGTCAGATCGCGAATCGCAATTTTGCGGAAGCGAACTCCGGCGGTGGTCGCCGGGGATTGCAGGCCGATCCGGCCACTCGACTGGCGTTTGACAGTGGCGGGGATCGCGACGTTGTCGAGGTTCACCTCGAGCGCGTCTTTGCCGTCGTGCGTGACTTGAATGCGCGAGCTGACTGCACGGACCAACAGTGTGTGCCATTGATTTGGCGTCGAGTTCAGCGATTCCTTGCGCGCAGCGATCTTCCACAACGAGCCGGTTTGCATGGTCGATGCGGTGGTGCTGTTCTTGGGGTCGTTGTCATCCGAGAGTTGAATCTCCAAAAACTCGCTTCCGCTCGGATCACCAGAGGTTGCCGCGCGCACGAAGACGCCGCTGTGGCCGCCGCTGGGAAGCTGATACTCCAGCGACACCTCAAAGTCCGAGTAGTCCTGTTTCGTCGCCAACCAGCCACGTCCGGCACCATGCAGCACCCCATCATCCAACTTCATCCACTCCGATGTCCCGAGCGGCTTTGCCAAGTCCCATTCGTCAAACGCCGGAGCGTGAGTACCGGGGAGTCGAACGAACGAGACTCGTGAAATCTTGAACGTGGAGTCCCAACTCCCCAGCGACAACTTGCCCTTGGGCAGCGAAGCCGTCCAATACCGATCATGGGACAACGACGAGGCATTTCCCTTCCAGTCCATGATCGTCTGGCCATCGCATTCAATTTGAATGTGCCCTTGGCGGACGGTCGCGACGACCGTGACACGCTTGCCCTCCGGTAGGACAGGCTTGCGCCAAGTTGTCTCATTGAGATCGACTCTCATGCTATTGAGCACATTCAAGCCGCTGCAAATTCCGAGCGGAGCATCACTGTCCAGGACAACCTGAGCCTCTTTGCCTTCAAACACCAGAAACAAGCTGAGATTGTTTGTTCCCGAAACGCGTTCCGCCTCCACAGTCAGTTGGTAGCTTTCAGGAACGACCTCAACGGGCAGAACCACGCTGGCGTTTTTCTCCTTGGGTGAGATCAGCACCTCGCCCACACGAATCCATTTGCCCGAAATGGTGTGCTTCTTGAGATCGACTTCTTTTAGGAGGTCGATTGATTCGGGCTTCTTTCTCGCGGCGGTGTTGGATTGGCCTGTGGTACTGACTGAGAAGGAACGTCGCGGTATCGCCCGGCCATCCAGTTTGGCGACGACTTCGCCGTTTTCGATGCCGACGGTGACGACCGGCTTGTCTCCCTTCTTCAGGACGAATTGTTCGGTGTCGAATTCCTGCACGTCGGTATTGTCGCCAGACTTGCTCGACTTGATGTGCAACGTGTGTTCGCCAGATTTGACTTTGGTTGACCGTATTCCATCGGTGATCGTGATCCCAGTATTGTCGAATGTGACCTCGTACCCTTCCGCGATCTCAACCTTGATGAGCATGTCGCCACTTCGGAACCACAGGGTCGCGGCGAAGATCAGTGCCAATCCTGCGGCAAGGCTGCCGACCAGAACACCGCGCGGTGGGCGTGCCGGGCGTCGGCGACGCGGGGACTTGCGTGACACCGGCGGGGCCATCGGTGAGTCAAAATCGAAATCAGAAGCAGTACCGGGTGTTGGTGCGAGATCAGCAAATGTCCCCACAGCCGATTCTCTGGGTGAGCCTCCTGTTGGACGAATGAGCGCTGACGCACCAGCCGCAGTGGAGGTTCCTCGCACGACATCGGCGAGGGCGTCGGCGGCGGCCTTCATCGACGGGTAACGGTCCTGCGCCTCCTTGGCCATCATCTTCAAGCACACAACTTCGAGGTGCGGGTTGAGGTCGGGGCGATGCTGACTCGGCGGTGGCGGCTCCTTCGTCAGGATCGCTCCCAGCACGGCGTGGAGGCCGCCCTCGAATGGCAGCTTCGACGTGAGCAACTGGTACAGGATCACGCCGAGGCTGTACTGGTCGGTCGCGCCGGTCAGCTTGTCGGGATCGCCCTCGACCTGTTCCTTTGACATGTAGGCGGGGGAGCCGATCAGCGTGCCCTGCTGCGTGAGCTTGGTCGAATTCTTCGATTCGGTCTTGTGGACGAGGCCAAAGTCCATCACGACCGGTTCGCCCTTTTCGTTGACCATGATGTTGTCGGGCTTGAGATCGCGGTGGATGACGCCGTGCGCGTGAGCCTCCTGCATGGCGAGAGCGATCTTGCGGACGACGGCCATCGCCTGCTTCTCGGTCATCGGCTTGTCGGGCTTGATGAACTCCTGCAGCTTCTTCCCCGGCACGAACTCCATCGAAATGTAGTGCCGCCCGTCGATCTCGCCGACATCATAGACGCCGCACAGGTTGTTGTGCTTGAGCTTCGAGACGGCCCGCGCCTCGCGATAGAAGCGTTTCAACAACTCGCCGTCCGTGTCGTCCTCAAACGTCGGCGTCTTCAGCGCGACCTTGCGCTGGAGCAGGGTGTCTTCGGCGAGATACACGGCTCCCATCGCTCCCTCACCCAGCTTTTGTTTGACCTGATAGCGGCCGAACTTCTCGGGCAGATCGTTGGGAGACCTCGGGGGCGGCGACTTCGGCGGGGGAGCGACCACGCTGCGGCGGGCCATC
>JAYUFF010001163.1:0-3028 GCA_043738825.1 Schlesneria sp. | reverse complement strand
TGGGGTGCAGTCGTCAATTGGTGGTCGCCTTCCGGTCTCCTCTCCCCCGATGCCGGGCGGGAGAGGGGACCAGAAAGGCAGACCACCAATGAGCGACTGCACCCCGCGACCGGTCTTCGAGCGGCGAGCGATTTCGGGAAGCCATCGGCACGGCTAGACTCAACTCACGAACAGTGGAACGCGGTGCCAGAGTCGCCGTCTTCCCCGCTGACCGCAGTTCCGTCGAAGGCGGTCACAATTTGTCTGGCTTCGGATTGTCTGTTTCACAAGCAAAGGTGGCTCGGTGAGTGACGCCTCTGACAACTGGATTGATCGCCGGGGGCTGGCGGTGTGTCTGCTCATCGCGCTGGTCTTGCGGAGTCTGGTCGTCACACTGCACGCGGACGAATTGACGCGCGACCGCGATGTTTACCTCGGGATCGCGCAGGGCATCGCCGCTGGACGAGGAATGTGCAGTCCCGGCAGTGTGACTCCGACGGCCTTTCGGCCGCCGCTCTACCCGCTGTTGTTGGGAGGCTTGATGGTCGCCGTTTCAGCGGGCGTCGCCGTGGCTGTCGTCAACGGACTGTTCGGCGCGGCAACTGTCTGGGCGACGCATCGAATCGGTCAACAGTTGGGCCTCGGGCGAATCAGCCTCGTCGCGGCGTTGCTGGTTGCGGTCGATCCGTTGTTGTTGCAGTACTCCGCTCAGCCGATGACCGAGACCACCTGCGCGGGGCTGGTCGCGTTGATGCTGCTTGCGATGGTGAGCGACGAGTGGCAAGGCTCTCGTCGCGAGTGGGCCATCGGTGCGTTGTTCGGTCTGCTGGTGCTGTGCCGTCCGACCTTCTGGCCGCTCGCGGGACTGATGGTCGTGGCGTGGAGTGTGAAGCGTTGGCGCGGCTCATGTGTGGTCGCGAAGGCAGACAACATCAGACGTGTCCGACATGAGTCCGAGTCGGGTGAGCCGGGCGGCGTCAGCCTCCGGACTCTTAGCTGCGATCGCCAGAGTCATGGGGCTGACGCCGCCCGGCTCACCACTTCTGTTGGAATCGTCAACAACAGCGTTCGACCGGCGTGCCAGCGCGGCCTGCCGTGGCGAGCGGTCGCCGGAACACTGCTCGTTGTCGCGCCGTGGGTGCTCCGCAATCAACTGGTCTTGAGTACGCCGCTGCTCACCACGACGCACGGCGGTTACACGCTGCTGCTCGCGAACAATCGCGTCTTCTCTGACGAGGTTGTCGATCAACCGTGGGGGACCGTGTGGAGTGGCGACAGCCTCGCGCGATGGCAGTCGGAACTGGACGAACGACTCGCACGCGATCTTGGGCCGAGGGCTGCTGAAGTCGAACTCGATCGCCGACAGAACGCGATCGCGCGGGAGTTCATCGCCACTGAACCGCGTCGGTTCGCGCGAGCCGTCTGGCAGCGCGTCCGCAGTCTGTGGAGCACAGTCCCACACGGTGACTCGACAGGTGGCCCGTCGCGCTGGTTGATCGAAGCGGTGGGCTGGTACTACTTAGTTACTCTGCTGACGTTTGCCGTTGGAATGATCGTCGTCGTGCGGCGGCCCGACCGTGGCCGTTGGTGGATGCTGTACGCCCTGGTCCTCACCGTGCAGGCCGTGCATCTCGTTTACTGGACGAATGCCCGGATGCGGGCACCGCTCACGCCGGTCATCGCGCTCTTCGCGGCGGCGATCCTCGCGCCGCGAGCCAAGCCAGCCTCGCCGGACTCAGAAGCTGTCTGAGAACTCGGATTGGCCGCAACTGGTTTTTGGATTGTGTGTTGGGTGCCACGGTCACAGCTTGATCTTGGGGTAGCCACGCTCGCCAGAGCATGGGGTCCATCCCGCGTCTCGCCCACGTTCTGGCGAACGTGGCTACGGCAACAACCCCAATTCTTAGCTGTGACAAAGCACTAGCCTGCGTCGTCGCGTCGAGACCGCCGGAACGGATAGAGCCACTGTGCGAAGTAACTCTCCGGCACATCGTTCGACTTGGTGCCATACACGGCGGGCCAGCGTCCCTCGGGAAGGTGGAACGTGCCGAACAGCATGTCGAGCAGCGGGAAGTGGACGGCGAAGTTCTTGTCGATCGCTTCCGGCTCGGCTCCGTGATGCCAGTGGTGGAACTGCGGTGTCGCGAAGAGGTATCTCAGCGGGCCGAACTCGAACCGCAGGTTGGCGTGAATGAACGCCGAGTGCAGCGCCACGAAGACGATGTACAGCGTGAGCGGCACGTCCGCGAAACCGAACACGTAGGCCGGGATGTAAATCAAACTGCGGGTCAGCGCCAGATCGACGAGGTGCAGCCGGTTCCCCGCCATCCAGTCCATCACCTGCGCCGAGTGATGCACCGCGTGAAACTTCCACAGCCACGGAATCTGATGAAACAGCCGATGCACCCAGTACTGCACGAGGTCCGCCAGAAACATGATCTCGAAGAATTGAATCACGGCGGGTTGACTGCGGACGAACGATTGAATCGACGGATGGATGGCCCAGTCAAACAGCACATACGCGGGCCGCAGCGTCAGGTACGTGGTCAGTTGGACGAAGAGCGTTGTCACGAAGAAGTAGATCACGTCGATCCGCCACCCGCGCCGAAAGACCTCCTGCGGAATGCGGCCGAACAGCTTTTCGAGCGGAATGAAAATCAGCGAGTACGTGACAAGTATCAGCAGCCCGTAGTCGAGGCCCAGGTAATAGTCGGTCTTCAATTCCTCGGTGATCTGCACGCGCGAGCCGCCGAGCAGCGCGGCGACCAGCACCAGCGACATGCCGATCAACCCGAGCGTCTTGTTGTGTCTCAGCATCACGCTCGTGAAGCCCAACAGAAACGCCGCGACCAGCGTCAGGTGCAGCAACCCGCGAATTATCGGCAGCGGATACGAAGCCCGCGCGTCGGGGATCGTCAGCAGCGTCGGAAAATGGAAGCACAGCACGGCCCCCAGCCCGACAAACCCCAGCAACACCGAGAATGCTCCGCTGATCCAGCCTGTTCCAAACGCTCGCGGAGCAGGAGACTGCGCTTCGTCCATCGTAGGG
>JAYUFF010001162.1:0-3029 GCA_043738825.1 Schlesneria sp. | reverse complement strand
TTCTTGCGGATTTCGGCTTGGACTTGGCCGAAGGGAGTGCGGCTCGCCGGTTGACGTTCCACGATTCGGACGATCTGCCATTCGGCGGGGCCTTCGTGAAGCGGGCTGAGTTCCCCGACGGGCAGCTCGAACAACTTTGTTTCGAGTTTGGTGTCGGTGAGGTTGCCGGATTCCATCCAGTCGCGCAGGCCTCCCGATTTGGCCGTCGGCCCGTCCGAGTACTGCTTCGCGACTTGATCGAATGCTGCGCCACCCTCGAGTTCTTGCCGAGCGACCTCGATCCGTTTCTTCGCCGCCGACTTGGACAACTCGGGGCCGAAGGAGACCTGAATCTGCTCCCACTTCACCTTTGCGGGGATCGCGTATTCATCGACGTGTTCCTTGTAGTACGCCACCAGGTCAAGTCGGTCGATCGGCTCGGGCTTCTCCGACTTCAAGATGATGTATTCCATCGCCAGCCGTTCGGTGGCGAAGTTGTCCTTCACGTTTTGAAGGGTGGTCCCCTTCTTGTTCAGTTCCAGTTCGAGTTCCGTGCGGGTCGAAACTTTCAGCTCGCGCTTCAGTTTGTCGATCTCCCGGTCGAAGAGCTGATCGATGTGAGCGTTCATCGCCTTGATCTGGTCCGGCTTCAGGCTCGACTTCATCCGCTCGACGAGCAGGCGGCGCTGAACGTGCCCGGCGAGATCGCGTTTGACCAGCATCTCGCGGAACTGGTCGAAGTCTTCCGGTGTCGGTTTCGGCTGTCCGCGTTGCAGCTTCTCGGGGTGAGACCACAGGAACTGCATCTGCTCGCGCGCCGCGACGACGACTCCGGCATAACGGTCGAGCACGTCACCGTTCAAGATCGGCGCGCCGTTCACCGTCGCCGCGACCTTGGAGTTGTAAATGGCGGAATCGTCGTGCCAGTCCGCCCACGGATCGGCTTTCAGTGACTCGCCCTTTTGCGCCGAGGCCGCCTGGACCTGGTTGTCGTCGTCGGAATTGGACTTTGAGTCCGGCGAAGCCTTCGCAATTTGCGTCTCTGCGTCCGGCTCGATATTCGTGACGCGGCGGGGCGCTTGAAGCATCACGGGGTTGTCGTGCTTCTTCTGCAGGCTGTTGCAAGCCGCGCAGGGGAACACGATCAGCAAGAAGAGAACGGCCCGACGCATGATGTCCGCCAGCGAAATTGGACGAAAGGAAACAAGTGTCCAAGGGGAGAGGCGGCGGGTTGTAGTCTCAGCCCGGACTTAGCTGCAAGGTCTCTTTCAGCAGCCGCAGCAGGGCCTTGGTTCCCTTGAGCTTGGGTGGCAGGATCAGGCAGGCTTCGCGATCATCCACGACGCGCAACGTCGTGTAGCTGTACTTGGCCAGTCGCGCGATCAGCCTCGGGTTGAGATAGCCAAAGACGACATCACCCTCGTGAACGCGAATGTGGTCGATCTTCCAACGCCACGCCAGCAGTTGCAGTTCGCGAATCTCAAACATCCGTTCGGCGGGGGCGGGGAGCGGGCCGAACCGGTCGCGGAACTCGTCCTTCAATTCGGCGAGCAGTTCGAGCGTCGTGACGGACGATAGCTTGCGGTACATCTCGATCTTCGGCCGTCCGTCGGGGATGTAGGTTGAGGGGAGGAAGGCTTCGAGAGGCAGTGCGACTTCGACGTGATGGTACTCGCGCAGCGGTTCGCGCTTGATCGCGCGGACAGCGTTCTCCAGCAGTTGGCAGTAGAGTTCATAGCCGACCGCCGCGATGTGGCCCGATTGCTCCGTCCCCAGAATGTTGCCGGCCCCCCGGATTTCGAGGTCTCTCATCGCGATCTTGAAACCCGCGCCGAGTTCGCTGTACTCCTGAATCGCCTTCAGGCGGCGTGAGGCTTGAGGAGTGAGCGACCGCCCCTCTTCGAGCACCAGATAGCAGTACGCGCGATGCTTGTACCGGCCGACTCGCCCGCGAAGCTGGTGCAGATCGGCGAGGCCGTACTTGTCGGCCTGATGAATGAAAATCGTGTTGGCGTTGGGGATGTCGAGTCCGCTTTCGATGATCGTTGTCGCCACCAGCACGTCGGTTCGCCCCTCGACGAAGGCGAGCATCGCGGCTTCCATTTCGTCCTCACCCATCTGGCCATGCACGATGTCAACGGTGGCTTCGGGAACGAGGCTGCGGATCTTGTCGGCAATCGTTTGAATGTTATAGACGCGGTTGTGAACGAAGAACGTCTGCCCGTTGCGGTTCAATTCGCGGACGATGCTGGAACGGATCAGTTCGCCATCCCAGCGACAGATGCGCGTCTCGACGGCCAGCCTGTCGTGAGGCGGCGTCTCCAGATTGGAGATGTCTCGCACGCCGACCAGTGACATGTGCAGTGTGCGCGGGATGGGCGTCGCCGATAGCGTGAGCACATCCACTTCGAGCCGCATGTGTTTGAGCAACTCCTTCACCTCGACGCCGAAGCGCTGCTCTTCGTCGATCACCAACAGGCCGAGATCCTTGAACTTCACGTCCTTGCTGACCAGCCGGTGCGTGCCGATCGCGATGTCGATCGTGCCGTCAGCGAGCCCCTTCAAAACGTCGCGCATCTCGGCGGGCGAGCGAAACCGGTTGAGCGATGCGATGTTGACGGGGAACTCGGCCATCCGCTCACTGAAGCTGCGGAAATGCTGCTCGCACAGCACGGTGGTCGGGACGAGGATCGCGACCTGCCGCCCGGCATCGACCGCTTTGAAGGCGGCTCGCATGGCGACCTCGGTCTTGCCGTAACCGACATCGCCGCAAATCAGCCGGTCCATCGGACGCGAGCGCTGCTGGTCTTCCTTCGTGTCGGCGATGGCTTTCAATTGATCGCCCGTTTCGGTGTAGGGGAACGCCGCATCGAACTCCTCGACCCAGTGACTGTCGGGAGGTCAGGCCAGTCCCGGCTTGAGGTCGCGTTCGGCTTGCAGCTTCAGCATGTCGGCGGCCATGTCACCGACGGCCTCGGTCGCGCGCTTCTTCTTGTTCGCCCAACTCGTCCCGCCGTACTTCGACAGCTCGACCGTCCCCTTGGTCCCAC
>JAYUFF010001161.1:0-3031 GCA_043738825.1 Schlesneria sp. | reverse complement strand
GACGATCACGGTCATGGCGAGAAGGGGCCGCACGGCGGCAGCATCGTGGAACTCGGCGAAGAAGAGTTCCACGCCGAGATCGTGCTCGATCACGATGCCCACGTACTGCGAGTGTTCGTGTTGGGCAAGGACGCGAAGACTGCCGCGCCGACGACGGCCACGGAGATCACCGTCGCTGCCGAAGGGAAGGACGCCGTCACCCTGAAGGCCGCGCCTCAGGAGGGCGATGGTGAGGGGAAGGCTTCGCGGTTCGAGTTGATCGACGAGAAGCTTGTCCATGACATCCTCGACGCCAAGTTTTTGCACGGCGATCTGCGCCTCACGATCGGCGACAAGCCGTACTCGGGACACATCGACATGCATCTGGATGGTGTTCATCACGAGCATAAGGACGAGGCAAAGAAGGACGACGCCAAGCCCGATGAAGCCAAGAAGGACGCGACTCCATCGGAACCGGAGAAGAAAGAGGACGCTCCGAAAGACGGCGACTCCAAGTAAACCGACTTCGGCGAAACCTGCCACACTCGCCCGGCGGCCGTTGGTCGCCGGGCGTTTTCGTTTCCGGATCGAGACGCGGAAGGCTGAGGCGACTTGAACAGCGGCCTCGCCGGTCGGAGCGTTTGATCCGCTTTCCCAGCTTCTCTGACCGGAACGACCGGCGCAGTCTCGGCACGCGGAACGTGCGAGTCTCCGTTTGAAACCGACTTCCCCGACAGGACGTTCAGGCGTGGAGTCGTCCCGCGCGGTCGTCCGATAGTTCGAGGGACCGGATCGCGCACCGAATGCACACCACGGGCGAGGGCTGACAATGGTTGAGATCGAAGACCGGACGAGCGAACGGATCGAGCAACTCGAACAGCAGCTTCAGGCCATGCGGCAGCAACTGCTTCAGGCTCAGAAGATGAGTTCGGTGGGAGTCCTCGCGTCGTCGATCACGCACGAGTTCAACAACATCCTGACGACGGTCATCAACTACGCGAAGATGGGTGTCCGCCACAAAGACGCCGCCACGCGCGACAAGGCGTTTGACAAAATCCTGCTCGCCGGACAACGGGCCGCGAAAATCACGACCGGCATGCTGTCCTACGCCCGCCAACAGGCAGACCGTCGCGAGCCGATGAACCTCGTCATGCTGGTCGAGGACGTGCTGGTCCTCGTCGAGAAAGACTTGCAGCGGTTCCGCATCAAGCTCGTCACCGATTTTGCCAGTCCGACGATGGCCAACGTGAACTCGGGGCAGGTCCAGCAGGTGCTGCTCAATCTGATCGTCAATTCGCGACAGGTGATGGAATCAGGCGGCACGCTGACCATCGGAGTGCGGTCGAACGTCGAGAGCGGCCATTCCGAGATCAGCGTGCGCGACACCGGCAGCGGCATCCCTGCCGAGAAACTGCGCCGCATCTTCGAGCCGTTCTTCTCGACGAAGACCGCCGACCAACAAGGTCAGGGCGGCACGGGCCTCGGATTGTCGCTCGCTCGCGACGTGATGGAAGCTCACGGCGGCCGCATCCGCGTCGATAGCGCTGTCGGAGCGGGAACGACCTTCACGCTCAAGTTCCCGCTCGTCGCACAGCCCGCGATCATTGTCGTGAAGCCGCTGCAAAAGGTCGGCTGAGGAACTATAGCTCGCACGGTCACGAATGAGATGTTTTACGTTTAGCCCCAGCGCCATCGGCGTGGGCGCGAATGTGGGCACAGCGTTGATCGCTCCCACGCCGATGGCGTTGGGGCTAAACGTCTCACCTCAGGCCGCGTGGAGTATAACTCTGACCAACGGGTGAGGGCGTTGAGGCCGGGATGCTGATCGTCGTGTTGCTGCCACCGTAGCTCATCACGTTAGTTTGAAGAGTCAGGTCTTGGTCGAGCGGCCTGTGCGGTGGAACACCCCGTTTGGCGAGGACACTGTGATACGCTCGCACTGCTTCTGCGGGTTCGATCGCACCGTCGGCAACCAGGCGCAGGAACTCGATGAAGGCGAGCTGATCTTCCGCACCGTTGATCTTGCGGCCGAACAAAGCCGCACGGCCGCCGTACTTCTTCACCTGATGCAGCAGTTGGAAGGCATCCAGCGTCGTTCCCGCCGCGCCGCCGAGGACTCCCACGACGAGATGTGGGTCGTACTGGACGAGTTCTTCCATCGCCTGCGGCCCGTGGTAGGCGATCTTCAAAAACACGGGGCGTCCGGCTTGAGCGACGCCGGCCAGCGTGCGCGCGATCTGGTCGTTGATGAACCCTGGCAGCTTCTCGGCTGCAACGGCATTAGGCACGTTCGGATCGAAGACTTCGAGGAAGTGCCGGAAGCCGACTCGTTCGGCCTCCTCACGGAATTCCTTATAGCGTTGCAGCGTTTCCAAGTCGCGCGTCTGATCGTTGACGAAGGTCACCGAGTACAGCCCGAGGTTCGCGCCGAGGTGCCGTTCGTCCGGCGAGCAATCGAGGTGTCCGCACTGGATGTGGTCGAGATGAGCCGTGCGAAACGGACGCGCCGGCTCGGCGTGGACCGTTCCGCCGCGAGGCAAATGGATGTCGC
Source organism: Schlesneria sp. (assembly GCA_043738825.1). Taxonomy (GTDB): domain Bacteria; phylum Planctomycetota; class Planctomycetia; order Planctomycetales; family Planctomycetaceae; genus Schlesneria. Next base: position 501 of record JAYUFF010001161.1, on the reverse strand, counting down.
TGGCATCGTTGGCCCGGGCGGCCGGCGTGACGCGCGAGTTCTCAAACAACCGCTCCCTGACCGCCAGTTGATCGCTCGTGCTGACAGACATCAGCATGATGTCGATGATTCCCTGTTCGATGACCCGCCGAATCTGATCGCGATACTCGGCGAGCGTCTTGAACCGCACTTCACCCTCGCGCCGCTCGGGCGATCCGCCGCTGGAGGCTCGCGCCGCACCGGCCCATGGCGCGGTCGTCGTGCCGGGCGCGGACATGCCGAACGCCATGTCGGCATCCTTGGCGTCGGCAATGATGAACTCCTTCGAGCCGACCGGATCGGCATGAATCGAACGGAGTTTTTCGTCGAGCGATTTGGCAGCGGGCATCACGGCAGCATCCGAAAGCAGGTGAGTTCTTGGAGTCTATCCGAGAACCAGTAGGCATTGAGACTGACACCAACCCGAAGCGTGAGCGAGGGCGGACGCTTCACGGGACTTGCATTTGATTCCGACGGTTCTCG
>JAYUFF010001160.1:0-7992 GCA_043738825.1 Schlesneria sp. | reverse complement strand
TGAGCAGGTCCAACACCCGCATGTTCGTCGCGAAGGCCGTTGCCCCGGCGAGGCCACTCGCCCCGAGGAGGCTTCGTCGCGAGATGCCATGTTCGGGTGAACCACAGAATGGCAGGTGAAGTCGAGACATGAATGATTCCTTGGTTACTGTAGTCCCGCCGCTCCGACGGCGGGACCGTCCGGTCGGCGGAGCGACCGGACTACGGTAGTCAGTGATTGAACCGCAGTTCGGGGCTGGTCAGCAGTGCCCACACCATTTGTTTTGTTGCTGCAAGCGGATCGGCATCTCGCTTGGTCAGGTATAGCTCGCACGCGGCCGTCTCTTCGGGAGAGGGGGCGCGTGAAAGAGTGGCCCAGTAGGCGGAGGCGATTCGTGCGGGGCGGTCGGTTTGTTGCTTGAGGACTCCGATAAGGCGGTCGTTCCCGTCTCGCAGATAGTTGTCGGTGAACTGCGGGCTGTTGGCGAAGAGCAGCGCTTCATCCACGCCCACTTGGAAGTTCTCGCCGGGTAACTCGAACTGGTTCGCGACCCCTTCAACCTGGCGGTCGAGTTCTTCTCGACGTTTGAGCCACTTCTCGGCGTCGGCCATCTGTGCGGCGAGGTTCTCGGAACTTTCAGTCGCAACTTGCAGCGACAGCGCGTACTGGCGCGGGGAGAGCGGTCGCACGAGAGCCACCGCGAAATGATCGGGTGCGGGTGGCTCGGTCGAGGCGTCCCACTGGCTCGACCGGGCGTAGGTCTCGCTGAGGACGATCCCCTTCACCAACCGACGCAGTTCGTACTTGTGAGCGATCAGGTCGCGAGTGAGCCATTCGAGCAAATCGGGGTGGCTCGCCGGATTGGCCGAGTGCATTTGATCGAGCGGGTGAACCAAACCTCGTCCGAGATACATCGCCCAGACACGGTTGACGATGTTGCGGGCGAGCATTTTTTCGTTGTCGGGCTGCATGGCGAGTTCAACCAGCTTCGTGCGCGGGCTGAAGTCTGGGCGAGGAGGCGGTCCCGCCTTGTCGTCCTGCGTCTGCTTCTTGACCTCTTCGTCACGCTGCTTGCGGATGTCGGCACTCACTTCGACCACCGGCTCGTCGATCGTGGCCCCGGTCAGGAACATGAACTTGGCGACCTTGTCCTCGCCCTTGGTCGTCTTGAATTTCACTTCGCCGCTGAACTTCTCGGCCAGTCCGTTCTTCTTCGTCTGGTACGTTCGCTGGAAGAACGAGGTCATCCCGAAATAGTGGTCCTGCTTCCAGTCCGAGACCAGTGGATGATCGTGGCACTTGGCACAACTGACGTTCACGCCGAAGAAGATGGTCGTGGTTTCGTTCGTCAATTCGTCGAGTTCCCGGACGCGCGACTTGAGAAACGTCAGGGCCGGTTTGATCTCGGCGTCGTCTTCGCTGCCGATCAGCATGTCGCGGAACATCTGGTCCCACGAGCGGCCGTTGCGAACGGACTTGAGCAGGTACTCGCGCCATTCGTTGTTGCTTCCCCTCTGGCCGCCCATCAACAGCGTGTCGAGTTCGTTCCGAAAGTGGAGGGCAAAGTCGGGGCTGGCCATCAGCCGCTCGACGAGTTTCGCCCGCTTGTCGGCTTCGGTCGAGTTCGCGTAGCTCTGCACTTCGGCCACCGTCGGGATGCGGCCAGCCACATCGAGCGTCGTCCGTCGAACCAGCGTGCAGTCATCGGCGAGCGGAGCGTGCGGGATCTGCTTCTCGGTCAGCCGCTGCTTCACGTAGTGATCGATCACCTGCTCGACAGGCATCTCGGGCGCGAGCAACTCTCCGGCGACAACGCGACTGGCGAGAAGGCTCAACGTCACAAACAGGACGCAACGCATCTGAGCCATCAGAACTCAGTCCTCATCAGGGGAGAGCGGTCAACGCGGCAGGCAAGGCAGGAATTCGGCGAGGCAAGTTTGCGGGAGGCCGTTCGGCGGGCAACTCATTGTCGTCACAATGGCCGGGCACAGATTAGCGTCTCCCGATGCCTGCGGCAATAAGCGGGAAGGAGTCTTGCAAGGCAACCACCTATTTCAATTTGGGTGCCACGGTCACGGAGCTTCGACGTGGCCGTGCAAGGACGTGAAGGCCATTTCCCAATTTCACGGCCACGTCGAGGACTCCGTGACCGTGGCACCCAATCCTCCACCCGGCGGCGTCTGACGTTTGTTACTGACGAGCCTTTCGCCGCTCGCTCCAAAGATACTTCAAGAAGTCACAGAGCCCGGCGAATTTGTAGCTGCCGTCCATGTAATGCTCGATGACGTAGAAGGCAAAGTAGTAGGCCCGGGCAAACGCCCAGATCATCAGCAACTGAAGCGCGACTCTCACCCAGAGTTCCTGCGGAAGAAGCAGGAGTCCGAACGTCATGCTCCCAATGACCAGGAACATGGCGGCTTTGGCGTACATCCACTTCGGATTCTTGAGATCCGCCATGCTTCACGCCTTTCTGGTTGGGTGTTGCTATTTGTCCTCGACCCAGATCAACTCTCCGTCCTCTCGCATCTCTTGCCGCTCGACAACTCCGAGCTCACGAATGCGAAGTGTCGCAACCCGCGTGGTGTGAGTCCCCTCATCGAAGCCGACATAAACCACAGGGTATCCGCCGTCCGTGCCATCAAGAAACCAAAGAGCGCGAGAGCCACCAATGTCTTGGGCTTGACGGAAAGAAAACGAACTGGCGACTGCATCGTCAACACCGGAACGTTGTGCGCAGCCAACGACGAAGCAGAGGAGCGGTGAAAACCGATAGACGCTCATGCGACTCCTGACAATGAACCTTCAGCCATCACGAGCCTCAGTCGGCCATCATGCGCTTCATGAACGCCAGGGCGTGTTGAGCCAAATAGTCTTCGTTGGGGAACATCCGACGCCAGACTTTGGTGGCGGCGGCGAGTGCGGGGAGGGCGAGGCCGAAGGCTTCGACCATCAGCCAGCCGTCGTAACGCAGTTGCTTGAGCATCTGGAACGTGGTCTCCCAATCGACGTGGCCCTCACCCGGCGTCGAGCGGTCGTTTTCCGAGATATGGACGTGGACGACCTGATCCCAGCACGACTGCATCGCGGCAGCCAGGTTCTTCTCCTCGATGTTCGCGTGGAACGTGTCGTACATCATCTTCAGATGCGGATGATTGATCTCGCGGCAGAACTTGGCGTCGTCCCCCGCGTTCGTGAGGAAGTAGCACTCGAAGCGGTTCAGGTATTCGACGACCAGCGTGACCTTGTTGGCCTGCGCGTGATCGGCCGCCAGCGTGAGCGTCTCCTTGCCCCAGTTCCATTCGTCGGCCGTCGGTCCCGCTCCGCTAAACGATCCGAGCGCCGAGTGGATCGGGCCGCAGAGGTGCGTCGCGCCGCTGGCCGCGCACATGTCGATCGCCTTCTTCAACCGAGCCAGCCCCGCCGCGCGGATGCCCGCATCGGCAGAGATCGGGTTCTCGGCATCGGTGCAGACGGTAACGGCCGTCCGTTCGAGACCGATCTCATCGAGTTTCCTGCCGAGCTTTTGAAACTTGCCGCCGTCCATCTCAAAGACCGGCAATTCCACTCCGTCGAAGCCCCACTTCTTGAGCTTCTCCAGAATCGGGTAATGCTCCTCGGTCACGTCGGATGTCCAGAGCAGCATGTTCATTCCGTATTTCATCGCAGGTGTTCCTTGTTGGGAAGAAGGGGTCAGGAGACAGGAGTCAGGGGCCAGCACGAGACAGGGGACTTCAAATGGAAACGACGGGCATGGAGAAGTGTTCGGCCGGGAGCAAGTCATCGACACGTTCGCGAACGATTTCGCGAGCCGCCGCCAGCGTCGATGCGGCCTCCGGCGGAAGCGGCGACAGTTTGACTCGCGACAAAACCTGATTCAAGCGAGTCAGCAATCGTTTGTCGTCCGAGTAGCATCGCAAGAACTGTTCACGCCGAAACAGATCGATGAACCACGCAAGCCGCTCCGTCGGTTGACGGGCCATCCGGTTGATGGCTGATTCCACCGCCAACGGATCGACTTCGCCGAGGACTCGCCAGTATTCGTCGAACTGATCGGGAAACCGCTCGATCAGGACCGCGTCGAGCAGCAACTCCATCCCGACATGACCGAGGAATCCGCAGTGGTACTTGTCGTCGGCACCGAGCCGTTCGCGGAAGAGTCGCGTCAGTTCGCCCGTTACTTCGACAAACCCGCGCGTGGCATGGAACCAGTCGTCGTCGTGCAGATGCCACAGCGTTCCGGCGGCGACTTCGGCCTGAACGGTTCCGCTGGCGTCGGCCCACGGCCCGAGATGCTGCGGACGGAACCGGACCTTGCGATCGACCACCGACAACCAATCGGGCACGGCCGTCCCCGCCACGAAGTACGGCCGGTCAAGATGGTTCAGCGCGTGAGTGAAATAGTTCATGGGACGGGATTATGCGCCGTGACCGAACCGCCGCAATTGTGGCGGCTCACGGATCGGCGAATAAACCTCATGCAGCCTGTTGTGAGATGTTTAGCCGCAACGCCATCGGCGTGCGTGCGGTCAACCTTTCGCCCGCGACCGCTCCCCCGCCGTTGGCGTTGGGGCTAAACGTGGAATGTCGGATTTTTGGATGCGGCAGAGTGCGGTTTCAGGTTGCCGACGCTAAATTGCCTCCGCGCCAGCGCGGCTCGCGGCTTGTTCGTGTTTGACCGAAGGAGAGTTCGATGAAGGTTTCCTGTGTGTTGGCCAGCGTGATCTGTTTTGTCGGACTCGGTTCGGCGCTGTTGTCTGCCGGCGACTGGCCTCAGTGGCGCGGAGCGGATCGCAGCGATGTCTCGCAGGAGACGGGGTTGCTCAAGGAGTGGCCCAAAGAGGGACCGAAGCAACTGTGGCTCAACGAGAATGCGGGCCTCGGCTACTCGGGCGTCTCGATCGTGCAGGGCAAGCTGTTCACGATGGGTGCGCGGGATGGCACCGAGTTTTTGATCTGCCTCGACGCGAACAGCGGCACGGAACTGTGGGAGGCCAAGCTGGGTCCAATGCTCGACAACGGCTGGGGCGATGGGCCGCGAGGGACTCCGACCATCGACGGCGAACGTGTCTATGCGATGGGCGGCAATGGGGACTTGGTCTGCGCTCAAGTCTCCGACGGCAAATCGCTCTGGCAGACGACGATGTCGGACCTCGGCGGCAAGAAGCCGAACTGGGGCTACTGCGAATCGGTGACGGTCGATGGACCGCGACTCCTCTGCACTCCCGGAGGTGGCGGAGGCTCGATCGCGGCGCTCGACAAGCTGACGGGCGATGTCTTGTGGCGTTCGACCGAACTGACCAACGGCGCGCAGTATGCCTCGATCTTGACCGTCGTCATCCATGACCAGCCTCAGTATGTGCAACTGTTTCAGGATGCACTGGCGGGGGTCTCGCGCGAGGACGGCAAGCTCCTGTGGAGAGCCGACTGGCCCGGCAAGACGGCTGTGATCCCGACGCCGATCTACCGCGATGGGCAAGTCTTCATGACCTCGGGCTACAGTGTCGGTTGCTCGCTCGTAAAAATCGATGTCGACAACAAGCCGGGCGAGGTCTACTTCAACAAGAACATGAAGAACCATCACGGCGGAGTCGTGCTTGTCGGCGATCACGTTTACGGGTACTCGGACGACATCGGCTGGACGTGCCTCGATTTCCAGACGGGTGAAATTGTCTGGAAAGAGAAGAGCGCGCTGGGCAAGGGGTGCGTGACGTGTGCCGACGGAATGCTCTACTGCATGGATGAGCGGGACGCCACGGTCGTCCTCGCCGAGGCTTCGCCCAACGGTTGGAAGGAGCATGGCCGGTTCGAGCTGGCTCCGCTGACGACCAAACGCAAACCGAGGGGCCACATCTGGACTCACCCCGTCGTCAGCAACGGCAAGCTGTACCTGCGCGATCAGGATTTGTTGTTCTGCTTCGATGTCGCGGCCAAGTGAGGTGTGGGCGACGTACTGCCAGAGTTCGTTTAACCGCGTGGGCAACGCCCCGCGCGCGGAGTGTCGAACAAGCTGCGACTTCGCTCGACGCGCGGGGCGTTGCCCACGCGGTTAAACGACGCAGCCTGTGGCCGCAACCAAAAGGAAGCGGCGGAACCACGGATGACACTGATGTCACAGATTTCACGGATCAGACCAAGAACACGACTCTTGCTTCGCCCTCTTCATCTGTGTCATCCGTGAAATCCGTGCCATCTGTGGTCAGCCTTTTGCTTCACCTGTTTGTGTCTTCGTCTTCGTCTGCTTCTGAAATGCGCGAGGGACGACAAGAAGTCGCGACCTAGTGCTGCGTCAACGCTAAGAGTTTGGGTTGTCTTCGTAGTAGCCACGTTCGCCAGAACGTGGGGAGATGTTGGCTTACCCCACGTTCTGGCGAGCGTGGCTACCCCAAAATCAAGACCTGACAGGGCACTAGTAGTACGACTTGACCTCGCTACTTCGCGGGTGGTTCCGCGTCGGAGTCGGCTTCGCTCTTGAGCAGCTCCGCCATCTCTTCGCGAAACTGTTTGAGCTTGTCTTCGTTCAGGTACTGCCTGATCAACTCGGCCATTTCGTCGCAGAGGCGGTTGATGCGGGCTTCGGCCGCGCGGTCCTTGCGAGCCTTCGCCGCGTTGACCGCCGGGACGCGAATGGCCGCCAGCCGGTCGAGGAACGATTTCGGATCGGGCAGCTTGGACAAGTCGTCCAGCTTGGAACGGGCCTGTTTCCGTTCGTTCTTCTTCGCCGCCGACCGGATCGTCGCGAACTGCGTGTTGCGGACGGCGACGGCATCAATGAGTTCTCCCTGCAACATCTGCACGTCGGCTTCGGCCGTCAACCGCACGGCATCATCGGGAACTTCGAGCCGCATTTCGGCCACGCAGCCCGGTACGAAGGGGACTCGTGCCAACAAGTGCTGTCCGCTGTAGGCGAACAGCCAGACGAGCGACCGTTCGGAGTCGGTGGGGACGATGACCAAGCCGCGTCGATCGGTGAGCAGTTCGTGCAGCAGATGCTCTTCGCGCGCGGCGTCATCGTCGGGCTTGGGGGTGATCGGCGAGCTGCGCAGTTCGATGCGATGCGCGACCAGCGGCAGTGACGGCTTCGCCTGCGTGGCGAGTTCCAGGCGAGTCGCCGCGTACTGCGGACGAACGGCCACGACGAGCGTTTCGATGCGGGCGCGCGGCTTGCCGCCGAGGGGCGAACGCAGGCCGCTGCCGATTTCGCAGGTGACTCGCGCGCCATCGATGTCAGTCGCCGTGAGATACGTCCACGGGATCGGCTGCAATTTCTCGATCCGCTGCTCGCGGTCGCGCACGGCGATCGACGGCACGAACGAGTCGCCTGGGCGGGCCAGCGCGAATGCTTCATCGGGTGCGGCGAGCGATCCCGCCTGCAGCCGCACGCGAGCGGTCTTGCCATCCACGTCTTCCACAACTCCGAGGGGTCGAAACGCGAGCCGACAAAGCTTGAGGATCTCGACCGACACGTTGCGCGGATCGGCCACGTGAACTCCGGCCGCTGCCGTGGCGACCTGAATCTCGGGCTGCCACGACCGCACATCAATTCGATATCCGGGCCGGGCCGCCTGCACTGCGGCGACGAACCAGACATCGACCGGCTCGTCATCGTGGCCGACGCTGCCAGCGTCGGCGTCAACCGTGGCGTGTACTTGTTGGCGGACGCTGGCAGCGTCCGCCACGAACTTGGAATCACTGAGTTGCTTCGCATCGAGTCGCGCGAGACCCGCCGCGCTGACCGGCTGCAACCACGCGATCGACTCGACCTGAAGCCGCCACATCTCGCCGACGCAACGCTGCGCCGAGCGGCGCGTTTCGTCGAGAACGTCCTGCCGGGCCGCTACTGAAAGTTGCGGAGCGTCGAACGCCACGAGTAGCCGCACGCGATACGGACGCACGTCGAGCGGGAGAATGGGCGGCTTGTCGGCGGCGTGCGCGGACAAAACCGCGCCAAAAAAGAGAATTAGAGCGCATTTCAAAACTAGCCCGACGAGCGAGCGAGGGCTAACCGTACGATGT
>JAYUFF010001159.1:0-3032 GCA_043738825.1 Schlesneria sp. | reverse complement strand
AAACCAACACCAAACAACGCGGCATCGACTGGCACTTTCAACTTGAAGACGCTCGAGTCAGACTCAAGCGGCTCTACCCAAAAATCAAGACCTGACACAGCACTAGAATCCGCCTACGGATTCTCCACCCTGACTGGTCGATAAGGCATGGTAAACGGTGAGATCGATGCCATCCGAGATAAACCTTACTGATCCATCCGCGAGCAGGAAGTTCACGCCGTTTTCGGGATGAACACTGCGAAATCCGTCGGTGAACTTTGTTCCGTCCGGTCTCCGTGCGTTGGGGGGACGCTCACAACTCGCACGCGAATTTCCGCACCAAGACTTCAAGGGATCTTCGGGTTGGGAATCCTGCTCGCCGACCTCCAGCGTGTTGCTCAACCCCTCCGTCACGTCGTCGTGTGAGGTCATCCCTGGCAGTCGTCCGTCTCCCGTCACGCCGGAGTAATTTGTGCGTGCCCACTGAGCAGATTCACCACTCACAGAGACCAACGCACTGCCGCTGTCAGAGGGGCACCGGAACGTGGAAATGACGGTGCCGCAGTCGGCGTCCGGCGGTTCAATTCGACGGCCTTGATGTGAGGCGATGCCGAGTTGATGCAGATTATTCTTGCACTGCATGGTCAATGCCCGCTGTCGCGTCCTCATGATCGCTGGCAATAAGAGTGCCAGCAGAATTCCGATGATCGCCATCGCAACCAACAACTCGACCATTGTGACCGCACGACGACGGCCAACCGAACCGCGAGCCTGGTTCACGCCGATGTTGTTACGACCGGCAATTGGACTAGGTTCGGCCAGCCTCAACGCCAACATTTCGGACAGACGTGTGCGTCGCATGGGGAACCTGAGATGAAGGGAGGACAGTCGATGTGATCATGCTTCCACAAGGAACAAGCATGACGCTACGTCATTGTTCTGGCAACGACCCTTGATTATTCGTGACTCTCTCATGCAGGGGGGCAGTCGTTCATGGGTGGTCAACGGCAACCCCCTGTAAATCAGCCCGATTTTTCCTGTGTGAGGTCTCACAAGGGGCGGAATGCGAGTCATGGAATGACTCGCCTACGTAGCTCAGTCATTCCATGACTGAGATTCTTGACGCAATGACCAGCAATTGACGACTGCACCCCTCATGCAGTGCGGCGCTGCACACCAACCATCCAGATCAAAACAGCTCTTCGATCGCTCGACCCGCACGGACTCGGTGCGGGCGGTTCTGAGAATCGTGTAGCACGGTTTCAGCGGAGACTCCCAGCGCGTGGTACATCGTTGCGACGAGGTCGTGCGGTGAGACGGGTTTGTCAGCGGGATAGGCCGCGTGCTGATCGCTCGCGCCGAAGACCTGCCCGCCGCGAATGCCGCCGCCCGCCATGAGGCCGCTATAGCAGCGCGGATGATGGTCGCGTCCGGACGAGCCGTTGATGACCGGGGCACGCCCGAACTCGCCCACCCAGACGATCAGCGTTTCATCGAGTCGTCCGGTGCGAGACAGGTCTTCCAGCAGGGCCGTCAACGCGCGGTCGGCCGGCGGGCAGAGGTCGTTCTTCAGGCGATTGAAGTTGTTGCCGTGCGTGTCCCAAAAATTTTGACCGTCGTTGTGCCAGTTGACCGAGACGAGCGGCACGTCGTGTTCGATCAGCCGTCGCGCCAACAGGACGCACTGACCGTGAATGTTCCGGCCATAGCGGTCTCGCGTCTCGTTCGTCTCCTGCCCAAGATCGAACGCGCCGCGCACGGTCGCCGAGGTGAGCAGTCCGAACGCGCGTTGCTGCAAGGAATCCAACTGACTCAGCCCACCAGATTGCTCCCCGGCGCGGCGCTGATGGTCGAGCGACTGCAACAGTTCGCGACGATGCTGCAATCGGTCGGGCGACTGGCCGTCGATGAGTGCCAGCGCGGGAACCTTCCAACCGGCGGCGTTGGGATCGCCCATCGCGAGGAACGGATCGTATTGCCGTCCGAGCCAACCGCCGTGCTGACCGGGTGCCATTCCTCCAGGCGCGGCCGGGTGAAACGCCAGCCACGGCATCGTGACGAAGGAGGGCATCGCGGTTGTTGACGGTCTGAGTCGCGACATCACGCTGCCGATGTGAGGCATGTCGCGCTCGCTCGGCGGTTCGTTGTCGCTGAAGTTCACCGGCGGAAGATGTCCGGTGAGGATCGTGTGTCCGCTCGAAAGGTGAGCGGGATCGTCGTGATTGAGCGACCGAATCACCGCCAACTTGTCAGACTGTCTCGCGAGACTTGGGAACAACTCGGACAACTCGATGCCAGCAACGTTGGTCGCAATCGGCTTGAACGGACCACGAATCGTATCGGGGGCCGATGGCTTGGGATCGAACGTATCGAGCTGACTCGGCCCGCCCCACATGAACAGCAAAATACATTGCTTCGCTCGCCCGAAACCGTTCAGTGCTGATGGTGTCTCTCCGGGGGAGCCGCTCGCCGCGCGAAGCAACGTCGGCAGATTCAACCCGGCGACGCCCAACGCTCCCGCCTGCAACAGCATGTTGCGGCGAGGCAGGAAGGGCGATCTGTGGAACGGATCGAGCAGCATGAGGTTGACCTCGGTGAGTCGTCAGGCGGGTTCATCTATCGACGGCGGGCAGGATGATTCTTTCGGATGTCTACCGGCGGCGTCAACACCGGAGTGAGTCTTTCGCCCTGCGAGCGGCCGGTGTGAACCGGCTGGTTCTTGTTTTTTGGCGGCGCTCCCGAAATCCACCGGAGGCTTCACAGCCCCCGCTCGCCATTCTGAAAACGGTCTCTACTTCGCGGGCAGCACTCCCATTTTCAAACTGGTTGGGTGAGCGGAGGACCGGAAGACTCGATGAGTCGCCTTCTGAAAGTCGTCCGTCTTGGCGAAGTAGATGTTCGGGACATACGTCTGAGGGTTGCGATCGACCAGCGGAAACCAGGTGCTTTGAATCTGCACCATCAGGCGGTGCCCCTTCTGAAACCGGTGCAGCACGTCGAGCAGTTCGAAGCGGACTCGCGTCGGTTCGCCGGGAGTGAACGGCTCGGGCTTC
>JAYUFF010001158.1:0-7995 GCA_043738825.1 Schlesneria sp. | reverse complement strand
CCGCGATGGTCGGCGCGCCTTCGAGATGCACCAACTGGCCGGGGACCGGGAACTGCCAGAGCGGCAAGCCGGTATCGAGCCTCACGCCGTGCAAGATGGCTCCGTCGGTCTGGTGCATTCCGTCCCCAAACACCACCAGATTTCCAGCCACGGCCGGAGCACACACCGTCGGCAGCTTGAGATACGGCACCGACTTCGCCCAGCGCACCCGCTGTTTGGCGGCGGGATCGACCGCCAGCGACTGAAACGTGGAGGTGTTGAACGCCGCGAGCGCGGAGACCAGCACGCTGTCTCCCGTGGGGACCGGAGCCGCGATGTAGTGGTCGCTCGACTTGTGGACCCAGATCACCTTCGCCGACGCGGGTCCGGGCTGGCCGTCGATGCAGCCGGCCCGCGCCAGGTTGCCTCGATGAGTGGGCCAATCGGCTCCCAGAACACCGCCGCCCATCAGCGCACAACACACGGCCAACGCAATGACGACGAGGCGAGAAACAAACCGGCGATCTGAAACAATCTCACTCATGACCTGATGATCTCTGGTTTGGATAAGCATGCTTATGGCTTCCCGCTGACTTGACTCACCACCGTCGCCGCTGCGGGGCGTCCCAACAGGACGGTCGATTCCTGACCTTCGTTGTTGAGCAACAAATCGGCCGCGCCGTCCTTGTTGATGTCGATGGCCGCCAGCCCGCGCGTGTTGTAGATCTGTTGAGACAAGCCGATCGCGTCGGTCGCATCCACAAATTTTCCCGGACCGCCATTCTTGAAGTAGCGGTTCGTTCCCTTGAGGCATCCGACGATCAGGTCCGGCTTGCCATCACCATCCAAATCGGCGACCGCTGCACTGACGGCGTTCCCCATCGGTTGAGCCACCGCGCCGAACGACGCAGTGGCCTCGGTCAGCTTGCCCGCGCGGTTCGCGAACACACGGCACGTTCCGTCTTGCGGGACGAACAGGTCTGGCCGCCCGTCGCCATCCAAGTCCGCAAATACAGGTCGGACGCGGCCGGTGCGGAATTGAAACGCCGGATCGACGACCTCGACATAACCCTGCGGAGTGCTGAGCGCCAGCAGACCCGTCCCTGCGCTGTACACAAAGTCCGAGCGGCCGTCGCCGTTGATGTCGGCCACGGCGAGATGGTCTCCCTTGAGCTTGCCGCCGACTCCGTCCGGCCCCAACTTCGCAACGGTCGTGGCGTCTTCAAATCCGGTTCCGGTGTTGCGATACAAACGCAGACCGAGAAATCCATTCGCGAGCAGGATGTCGGGGCGCTTGTCGCCGTCGTAGTCGAGCCACGCGGCGGCCGTCACGTTGTAATACGTCTCCTTCGGGAGCAACGCGGTGTCGTCCTTGAACGTGGCACCGCCGTTCGTCAGCAGCTTCGGGCCGGTCGGAGTCGCGAGCAGCAGGTCGATCTTGCCGTCGCCGTTGAAGTCCGACCACTCGGCGGCGCGGGCTCCTCCCGTGTAGGGCAACGACAATTCACTGAGCGATGTGCCGTCCATCTTCAGCAGGGCGACTCGACCCAACCCATAGAAGCAGAAGTCCGGCTTGCCGTCGCCATCGGCATCGGCCACGGCCACACCCTGAGCCTCCGGCCCGACCGATGTCACGCCGGCCACATGCGTGAAGCCCGGCATCCCGGCGATCGCACGGAAGTCGTCGCCGCCCCAACCGACGAAGTCTCGCTGGGCGTTGTAGTCCTGAATCTTCAGGCTGGCTTTGATCCGTTGAACCTTGGCACTGCGAAGTTGCAGGGCGTTCTTGTCTCCATCCACCATGCACGGCACGACGATCTCCTGCCCCGCGATGATGGTCTGCACAATGGACGCCAGTTTGTCGGAAGTCCCCGCGTAGCTGCGGAGCATGTACGGCTCGCCGTGACTCATGTTCCACCACTCACCAGCAGCGTAGGCTTGATACCAATAGTTGCCGATGCAGGTCTCGCTGGCTCCGCCATTGTTGAAGAAGACGGCCGTCTTCCCCGGCTCGGCCCAGTCCATGATCGCCTTCCATTCGCGTTCGTGGAAACCGCCGCGGCCGATGTTGTGCTTGGTGGTCTCCCCCGCGAGCGTCCCCTTCAGATCCTGCACCTTGCGGAACAGAATCAGATTTTTTTCCTTGTCGATCTTTTCGACCCGCAGGACCGAGATTGATGTCGATTCCAGAATCACACGCCCGAGCGTGTAAGGAAGCTCGACATAAGCCTCGGCTCGCTTGGCAAGCAGCAAGCAGCCGCCGAGCACCACGCCGAAATAGAGCGACCAAACACAGAGTCTCGTCGATGGCATGCGATCTCCTTCAGGATTGAAACCCGGCGACGAGGAACCGTCGCAATTCTGCATTCCCGTGTGTTGTGTCTCAGCCCCACAGTGTGTTTATGACAGAGGCTCGACGCGATCAATGGGCTGCATCTGCCGAGCCTGATTCCACGCGTTCTGCAATTCCGCCTGATGTTGGACCGCCCATTCCATCACAAGCCCGGTGGCTCGAGCAGGCAGTTTCCCGGCAATCACGGCCAACGTGTCGATCCCCAAAACCATTTCAGTCCCGCCATACTCAGCGTGAAGGTGCGGCGGTAAATGATCGTTGTAGTACATCCTGATCACGATGCCATAGAACCGGCTGATTTCAGGCATGAACCTGTTCCGTCACCAGGTTCGGAAAGACCTCTTCGGGCGACTTTCCGGAAATCTCCATATACAGGGAATCGGGACACAATTCGACATCGTCGCTCCATTTGATTTCGCCACTCGGACCGATGCTCACGCTCTCAAATGTGTTCGGATCGTTCCAAAGTGAAAATACGCCGTGGCCAACAAGTTGCGAAAGATCCACGTCGCCTTCCACACCGTCCGCATAGTGAATGTGGATTTTGTAGCCGGGCAACGCTGTCACTTTCAGGGGCTTGAACATTTCAATGGTCTCAAACGGAAAGGCTTTCGATTCCACGGGTCAATCGTCGAACGCCAAAGACTTGTCAATCGTTCAGCTTCGTTTGACGACAGGCAACCCCGCGAGTCGCTGCTGCGCCGCTTTGGCCCACTCACTGTTCGGGTAATCCTTCACGACTTTTTCCAGGAGCCGGGCGGCCTGCTGAGGCTGCTGCATTTCCACGAAAATGCGCGACGCTTCCAGCAGCGCGATGGCACTCCATTCGGGGTAGTCGTACGTGAACGGCACGATCAGCAGCGCGTTGGCCGCTTCGGGCAGTCGTTTCTGTTCGATGCGGCACAGGGCGAGCTGGTATTGCGACTTGGCGGCGATCTCGCTGGCGGTTTCGTTGATGACCTGCTGGTACGTGTTGGCTGCGTTGTCGAATTGTTTCAAGTTCTGCCACGCCCATGCGACACCGTAGCGCGCCTCCAGCTTCCACGGACTTTGACCAAAACGGTTGATCAACGTTTCGTGTGTCTGCCGACTTTGGTCCCACTGTCCCGCCAGTGCGTAGGCATGACCGAGTCGCAGGAGTACGCGGTCGCTCAACCCCGCGATGTTTTGCAGTGGTCCCTGATCGCGGAACGGCACCCACAACTCGATGGCCTTGGGGTACGCCTTCAGTTGCACCTGGCATTCACCAGCACGGAACCGGGCTTCCGGCGCGAGCGGACTCTTGGCATCGGCGGCGACGGCGGCGAATTGAGCGAACGCTCCCGCTTGGTCGTTCTTCGCGACGAGGCACACTCCCAGTCTCAGATGCAATCGCTCTTCGACATCGGGCGAGGGCTCCAGCGTGAGAGCCTCGTTAAGCAGCGCGACCGCCGGATCAAGCTCGTTGCGCCGCGCGTGCATCTCGGCCAGTTCGAGCCGGCCCGTGATTGCCAACGGTGAATCGGCCTTGGCGGCGATCAGTGCCTTGTACTGGTCCTGCGCCAGTTTTTCGGACGGCTGGACGGCGATGGCCGGCAGCGCGATGTCAGGGACTCGCACTTGCGCGATCCCCTTCACGCCGACCGGCTGCTTGGCCGCTTCCTCGGCCTGTTTCTTGAGGGCTTCGTCCATCAGCTTCTTGCGAGCGGCATCGATCTCAACATCGGCTACCCACTGATAACACCACGCGGCCTCATAGAGCATTCGCTGATGAATCTCCGTCCCCGCCAGCTTCTGTTGCACGACCTGACCGGCCTGAGCGACGAAGTACTGCGCCGTCTCCGTCAACTCCTTGACCGCCGCCTGCACCAGTGGAGTCGCGGCGGCTACTTCTTCCGGCTTCACGTCCGGTTTGGCCAGCACAGCACGGGCCGCGACGAGTTTCGGCGCATGCTCCTCACGTCGGCAGAGACCGGCACGCCACGCGGCGTCCGGCGCTTCGAGGCTATTCGGGAATCGTTGTTTGAGGTTGTCGAACAATGCACGCGCCTCGGCCAGTTTCGCGACATCCAGCTTGGCCGGATCTTTGAACGCGAGTTCCCTCGTGGCGAGGCCGTGATGATATTGCAGCAGCGGTGCCCACGCGGCTCGGGCCGGATCGGCGGCGAGCGGTCCTTCAAACGTGTTGCGGCACTCCAGCAGCGCGGCCGCCGCTTCGGCGGGCTTGCTCTGAGCACGCAGCAACGTTGCCAGCCGCAGATAGGCCAGCGGTGCGATGGGTGCCTGCTTGAACGGGTCGGCTTTGAATTTGGTGAACTCGTTGATCGCTCCGTTCGGATCGTTCATATCAACCATGCAGTTGGCCCGCTCGAAGGCGGCGACGGGAGCCATCGGGCTGGTCGCGAACTGTTGCCCGACTCGCTCGAACGCCTGACGCGCGGAGGTCAATCGCTGGTTTCGTTCTTGAGGCTCGGCGATCTGAGCCGCTACTCGTTGATAGCAGTAGCCGAGCTTCACCAACGCATCCGGCGTTTGCGGCGCGGCCTTGGTGGGGTCCATCCCCTGTGCTGCGACGAAACTCTCCAGCGCCTTGATCGCGGCGGTGAGGACGACGAGTTGTCGGCCGGCGGCGAGGGCATCGGTGGTGTCGGTCGGCATCGAGCGGAGCAGGCAGTCGGCGTGATAGTAGGGAACGATCGCCAGTTCGCCCGAGTGATCCGCCTGGGGAATCGCCTCCAGTCCCTTCACCGCCGTCGGATAATCTCCGAGCCGATACTGAGCCAGCGCCATGCGCCCGCGCGAGAGCGAGGCAAACGTGAACTCGGGGAACTTGTCCAACACGACTTGGTAGCGTTTGACCGCCTCACCAAACCATTTGGCGATTTCGGGGTTCTTGCTGAGCGGGTTGGCCGGCTCGACGGCGGCGGCCCGGACGTAGGCATTCTCAGCCATGCGGAACAACACCACCGGCAGCAGCGTGCTCTTGGGGAACGTCTGTTGGAACTGGGTGCAGACTTGATCGGAGACATCAAACTGTCCGGCAAAGTGGAGCGCGGTGGCTCGCCGTTGCAGGAACTGTTCGTTGCGTTCGGGAGCGTGGTTCTCCTTGAACGCCGTTTCGTAGGTGGCCGCCGCCTGCGGAAACTGTTTCGCCAACTGCTGATCGTCGCCCAGTTCGAGCATGATTTCGGCGCGGCGCAGTTTGGCATCGGGGTCTTGCGCGATGAGTTGGTTCGCTCGATCCGCCGCCTGCGTCAGACTGGTGATTGCCGTGCCAAGAGCCGCCGCATACGGCGCGGCCTGAGTCGGATCGGCCGCTCCCAACTGAGCACGTCCGAGCCACAACAACACTCGATCACCGAGTTGAGGATGAGATACCAGCGGCTGCAAAATTTGGATCGCGGGTGCGAACTGGCGTAACTCAACCTGACACATCCCGGCTCGCCATTGGGCATCCGGCAACAGAGGCGATTGCGGGTAGGCTGCGGCGAACGCCGTGAACCTCGTCAGCGCGTCGGCAGTTTTCTTCTGCTCGAACAGCAACACGCCCCAGTAGAAACTCGCGCGACTGACGTAGTCTGGCGCGGCCTTGACCAGCGTCTCCAACCGCAACTTCTCATCGGGTTGGTTCGCCATCGCAGCGGCGTTTTGCAGAGCCTGTTGCGCGGCGACCTTTTGCTTGTCGTAGCCCTTGACGACCGCGTCGTAGAGGACCGCCGCCTCGTCGCGTTCGTCGGCAACGTGATGGACCCGCGCGAGCAGATATTGCGCGTGGACTCCAAACACAGAGTCAGCGAACGGCGCGAGCTGGCTGAGCGATCGCCCGGCCGCGATGTAGTCCTTCAGCAGGAAGCTGGCATGGCCGTGCAGATAGAACAGGAACGGGCGGTACTTGCTGGTCTTGGTCGTCTCGGCCGTGAGCAGCGGCGTGAGCAGATCGCTCGCCTCCTTCCATTTGTCGAGCCGGATCAGCATTTCGGCCTGATCGCAGCGAGCTCGATTCGCCCACTCGACATCCAGCGCAAGCTGCTCGGCGGTCGGTGGCGGATTCGTTTTCGCCCGCGCGGCGAAGGCGACGACCGCCTCTCCAAATCGCTGAGCGGCCGGAGTGAACTGCTGGTTCGCGGTGGCGCGATGCTGAGCGGCCTCGGGAGGCTTGGCGATTCCCAGCGCCAGGGCCTCATGACCAAGTCCCCGGTGAGCCAGCCCGAGGTAGTACAGCGCCAGCGGTCGGTCGGCGAATTCCTGCACGCCCACGACCTGCGTCAGCGTTTCGACGGCGACCTTGTAGTCCTTCTGCGGGGCCTCCAACAGACAGAGCGCCAAGCCGTACCGCGCGAGCGTCACGTCCTTCTGGTTCGAGTACGTTTTCAAGTACTCGCGATACCGCTCGATCGCGGCGGGGAACTGCTTTTCGTTGTAGGCCTTGTTGGCGGCGTTGACGATCTGCGCCGCCATCTCCTCCGGCTTCAGAGCCGCCTGACCCCACGCGGTCGTTTGCGTGACAACCATCGCCAGAGCCAGTGCGATTCCCCAACGGCAGACCCGCGAACACGACGAAGTGACCCGATCACGCATGGTTGTTCTCCGAGATCAATGCTCAAGTGGCTTCCGATCGCAGGGCCTCGAACTTGGCGGGCCTGTCACCGATCGAACAAAGATGAATCAATCGTTGCCAGTATGTATGGGGAGTCAGCATAATGCCAACGAGTCGGGTCGTCTCAATGTGAGGTCGGCAAGACAACAGGCAAAGTTCGATTCACCCGCCACTGGGCTTGTCCCGGTGGCTCGACGGCTTTTGCACTACTGCATCTGCTGATGCACGCGAGTAGCGCAAAAGCCGTTGAACCACCGAGGTGAACTCGGTAGCGGGGTGAATGGTGCGTTGCCGTTCGCCCAACAACAGTTGGCCGCCGCGTCCGTTTGGTTACAGACCCCCTTGAATGATCGGAACCGATGCCGTCTCCCAGATCGTTGATTCTCGGTTGTGTCGTCGCGTGCGGCGTGTTGCTGGTTCAGCCCTGCGCGTGGGCCTTCATTCAAAAACTGTTCCCGCTGCAAGAGTTCATCGACGACAGTGACTTCCTGTTCACGGTGACGGTCGAGAAGGTGGATGCCGACAAACCGTCTGCGATCCTGGTACTGGGAGAAAACCTGAAGGGCGAGTCTCCGTTCAAACGGATCCCGATCAACCTGACCGGCGACAAGCAGAAGCACACTCCTCAACTTTTGAAGCGGATCGCCGCCGACGTGCCGCTGGTCGTCGGAGTCAAGAAGCAACCCGACGGCAAGTTCATGATGCTCGCGTACACGAACGGAACGTGGTTCCAAACGCTGGGTCAGACCGACGGCGACCAGACTCGCTGGGCGTTCACCCACTGCGAGATCTATCTGCGACGAACCTTCAGCGGGACGACAGCCGAACTGAAGCAGGCCGTGGCCGACGTGCTCGCGGGCAAGGCAAAGTCGCCGCCGCCGAACCCGAAAGAGGCCCCCGGCTTTGGCCCGATATTAGAACCGACGGTGAAGACCAAAGACGCCAAGTGAGGCGTTGCGATCAGTAAACATGCAGTAATCGTTTGAGTGCCGGGACCAACAGCAACGTCAGAACCAGATAGCCGACCATCCACGGTGGCAGGCCGATCGCCTCGGTCTTGAGATTCAGTCCCAGCGGCCGATAGCGA
>JAYUFF010001157.1:0-3039 GCA_043738825.1 Schlesneria sp. | reverse complement strand
CGGGGCCGCAGCCTCCCTGCTCCCACAAGCCTGCCATCGCCGGTCCGACGGCGTCGCAGAAGCCGCAGCCATAGACGTTGATGAGCTTGATCGGGTCGCGCACCATCGCGTACTCGTAGTGCTTCTCCGGCCCCTCGAAGACCGCGCCGCCGGGAGGAAACAGACCGGTCTCAGGGTCGGTCAGATAATCGAACATCGCCTTCGCTTTGGCCTCAGGGGCGAGATCCTTCCACGCCGGATGCTCGGGAAACGTCCGACAACTGTACGCATCGGCCACTCGCGGCGAGACAACTCGCGGCGAGTACCATCGCGCCGAAGCCGCCTCACCCAAACAGCCGATGAGGAACAGAACAAGAAGGCACAGACGTTTAGCCCCAACGCCAACGGCGTGGGAGCGAGGGGTGGTCCAGCGTCGTTTGGCTCCCACGCCGTTGGCGTTGGGGCTAAACGTCTCAGCAGCGATGACTGGCAGTCTGAACATGGTCACGATCTGAGCCTCGCGAGTTGGAGTCACGAACGAAATCGAACTGCCAGAACGGATTTCAAAACTTGATTCGTCAGCACGCTGACTAGCCCGACGCGCGAGCGAGGGCTTCGCAGTGATTGAAGGCTCAGCCCTCGCTCGCGCGTCGGGCTAGTTTGGAAATCCGATCCACGATTCTAAGCAGCCTCACTGTGAACCGCACGACAGGCGACAAAGACTTTCGGCGAGGGGTGCCCAGCCGTAGACTGACGCCCGCCTTGCCGATCCGCCTTCCTGCAACTCAGTCCCACTCCGCGACATTGCTCATGCCCCGCTCGTTCTCTCCATCGCTGACCGGTTGGTATCGAGTGGCTCTCGCGCTCGCTGCCGTCTGCGTTCTCGTGCGGCCAGCCAATGCAGCCGACGTGTCGTTTCGGAACGACGTGATGGCCGTGCTGTCGAAGTCGGGCTGCAATCTGGGGACGTGTCACGGCAACGCGCGCGGCAAGGGTGGGTTTCAAATCTCGCTGCGCGGGCAAGACCCGGTGGGCGACTACAAAGTCCTGACGCGAGACTGGTCGTCCCGTCGAGCCAACGTGAGCGAACCCAACAGCAGTTTGATGCTGCTCAAGCCCACGCAGCAGATCGCGCACGAAGGTGGCAAACGGTTCGAGACAGATTCCGCCGAGTACCGCATGCTCCACAAGTGGATCGCTGCCGGGATGCCGAACGATTCGGCGGACGCTCCGAAACTGGTCAAGCTGAACGTCACTCCGCGCGAGGCGTTTCTTAGTCCTGTCCCCTCGCCCCAGCCTGTCTTTGAAAAAACAAAGACAGTGGGGGAGAGGGCTAGGGTGAGGGGGCCGAACGGTGATGATGCTCCATCGAAACTAGCGGACTCCACTCCTACTCCCTCCCCTCGGCGGGGAGGGCCGGGGAGGGGGGACGGTGACAGTGGGGCGCAGACAACCCAATCATCACCCCACCCAAACCCACCCCAACCACGGGAGGGAACAAAACGAAAGACCAAAGACGGAAGAACCCCTCACCCTAACCCTCTCCCCTCCAAGGCGAGGGGCGAGGGGACAAGGCAAGAAGCCGCTGGGCAAGCGAATTGGCAACTCCAACTCAATGCGAAGGCCGAGTTCTCCGACGGTTCGACGCGCGACGTGACGACGCTCGCCGTGTACGAGGTCGCTCAGCCGATCGCCGACGTGTCGCATGACGGTCTCATCACAGGGCGGTCGGTGGGCGAGACGACTATTCTGGTGAGGTATCTCAACCAACAGATCGGCGTGCGAGTCGCCTTCATTCCGGAACGGCCTGACTTCGCGAGGTCGAAGATCGAATCGGCCAACTTCATCGACGAGCTGGTCTTCGCAAAGCTCGACAAGCTGCGGATGAATCCGTCGGACGTGTGCGACGACGCGACATTCGTGCGGCGGGTGCATCTCGATCTGCTCGGGTTGCTACCGACGGCGGAAGAGGCTCGTGCGTTCGTGACCGATCGAATGGCGGACAAGCGGGAGAAGCTGATCGACTTGCTGTTGGAGCGGCCCGAGTTCGCCGACTGGTGGGCACTCAAGTGGTCCGACTTGCTGCGCATCGAGGAGAAGACGCTCGACCGCAAAGGAGTCGAGAATTTTCACGGCTGGCTGCGCGATTGCTTCGCGACGAACAAGCCGCTCGACCAGATGATCCGCGAGATCGTCGCCGGACGCGGCAGCACGTATGAGGTTCCTCCCGCGAACTTCTACCGGGCGCTGCGGACTCCGTTCGAGAGGTCGGAGGCGGTCGGGCAGCTCTTCCTGGGCGTGCGTCTGCAATGCTCGAAGTGCCACAACCACCCGTTCGACCGCTGGACGCAGGACGACTATTACAGTTGGGGCAGCGTCTTCGCGCGCGTCGATTACAAGATCATCGAGAACCGCCGTCGCGACAACAATGACAAGCACGAGTTCGATGGCGAGCAGATCGTGTTCCTCTCCGACGACGAGAAGACGATGCGCGAGGCGAAAGACCCGCGCACCGAGGAGGTTCGTCCCGCGAAGTTCCTCGGTGAACGGCTCGCGTCCCGAAGTCCGGCTTTTCCGAAAGCCGGACTTCCTGCGCCGGAAGGAAGTCCGGCTAGAGGACAAGCCGGACTTCAAGCGGTTGATCCGCTCGATGAACTTGCCGAGTGGCTGACCGATCCGAGCAACGACCGCTTCGTCCAGATGCTGGCCAACCGGACGTGGCAGCAGATCATGGGACGCGGCATCGTCGATCCGGTCGATGATTTTCGAGCGACCAACCCGGCCGCGAACCCCGCACTGCTGAAGGCACTGGCCGATGAATTTTGTAGGATGGGCACTCCTGCCCGTCCGCTTACTTCAGCTTCTCGCAAAGAGGACGGGCAGGAGTGCCCATCCTACCGCCCGTTCGACCTGCGCCATCTGCTGCGAGTCATCCTGAACTCGAAGACGTACCAACTCTCCTCCGAACCGAACGATACCAACCGCGAGGACGAAGCCAATTTCAGCCGGTCCCTCGTGCGAAGGCTCACCGCCGAGCAACTGCTCGACGCGACGAGCCAA
>JAYUFF010001156.1:0-3047 GCA_043738825.1 Schlesneria sp. | reverse complement strand
AGCTTCGACGTGGCCGTGCGAGGATGTGAAGGCTGATTCCCCGTCTCACGGCCACGTCGAAGCTCCGTGACCGTGGCACCCCATTTGAAAAAGGCGATTGCCCTGCCAAACTCCAGCCGTTCGTTTACACGTCGCAGAACGGTCGGTATCGTCGCCCGGCGAGGGCATTCGCCCGACCGTTTGCTCCACCACGCAGGCCCATCGAAGAGGAATCATCATGGCGAAGAAGGCGTTGCTCATCGGCATCAATCACTACCAGATTCCCGGCAACGATCTGCGCGGTTGCGTCAACGATGTGAAGTCGATGCAGACGACGCTCAAAAAATACTACGGCTTCAAATCGGCCGACCTGACGACGCTGCTGGACGATCAGGCGACAACGAAGGCGATGCGCAGTGAGATTCAGAAACTGGTGACGACTGCCAAGGCGGGCGACGTGCTGCTGTTGCACTACTCGGGACACGGCTCGAACGTGCCGGACAAGAATGGCGACGAAGCCGACCACCGCGATGAGATTCTCTGTCCGACGGACCTCAACTGGAACGATCCGCTTCTCGACGACTGGTTGCGGCTGACGTTCGACAAGCTGCACCCTCAAGCCAGCCTCACCGTGATCTTCGACTGTTGCCACTCGGGGACGGCGACGCGAGCCATCAACTTCGATCCCAAGGGACCACGATCCAAGTATCTGGCCAGCCCGTGGGATTTGATGGCGGTTGAGACGAAGAAGAAGCTCACGGGAACGACGCGAGGCACGCGCGGCGCACTCTATGCGGCGGGGACCAAGCGCAGCGATGTCGTCACCGCCAACATTGCCGAGGTGTTGGTCTCGGGCTGCCGCGACACGCAGACTTCGGCAGACGCCTTCATCGGCGGCAAGTTCAACGGCGCGCTGACGTACTTCCTCGTTGAGACGATCAAGCAGGCTGAAGGAAAGCTCACCAACCGCGAGCTTCACAAGCAGACGATCGCGGGCATCAAGGCCGGCCAGTACGAGCAGGTTCCCCAACTGGAGGGCCGCACCACAAACCTCGACCGGCCGTTTCTGTCGCCCATCGTGTGAAGCCTAAAGCGACCGCCGAAGAGTTTTTTCCACGGATTACACGGATGGACACGGATAAGACGAAGGCATGAAGAAGATCAGAAGGAGGGACATGAGCGGGTGTTTGTGGTGCAATCATCTCTCCCATTTTTTCTCTTAGTTTTATCCGTGCCCTCTGTGAAATCCGTGGTTCTCAAGTCTTCTGTTTTCTCTCTGGAGTGACTCCCCGATGCGAGCGGCTTGGCTGTGTTGTGTTCTGTGCGGCTTAGGTCTCATCGCCGGATGGGCTGGCGATGCGTCAGCCGGTGCGGCGGAGACGGCTCGGCCGAACATCCTGTTCGTGCTGTGTGACGACTTGCGGTGGGACGCTCTCGGCTGCGCTGGCCATCCCTATTTGAAGACGCCGCACATCGACCGACTGGCGAAAGAGGGGGTCTTCTTCCAGAACGCCTTCTGCACGACATCGCTCTGTTCGCCGAGTCGCGCTTCCATTCTGAGCGGCCTCTACGCGCATGCTCACGGCGTGACGAACAACTTCACCGAATACCCGACAAACTTGGCGAGCTTCCCCAAACTCCTGCAACTCGAAGGGTACACGACCGCGTATCTCGGCAAGTGGCACATGGGCGAAGACAACGACGAGAAGCGGCCGGGCTTCAACTATTTCGTCACGCACAAGGGGCAGGGAAAATACTTCGACACGGAGTTCAACCTCGATGGCAAAAAGCGTGAAGTCATTCCCGGTTACTACACGACCGTCGTCACTGATCTCGCGGTGAAGTGGCTCGACAGCCAGTTATTTGCGTCGCACGGCAAGCCGTGGGTGATGATGCTCGGCCACAAGGCTCCGCACAGCTTCTACTTCCCGGAAGAGAAGTATCAGCATGCCTTCGACGACGTGGAGGTCAAATACCCCGACACCGCATTCATGCTCGACGACAAGCCGAAGTGGATCAAGGACCGTCTGTCGACGTGGCACGGCATCTATGGGCCGCTGTTCGAGTGGCGGAAGAAGTTTCCCGACGATCGGCCCGAGGCGGTGAAGGACTTCGCCGCGATGACCCGCGCGTACTGGGGGACGATTCTCTCAGTGGACGACAGCGTGGGAAGGCTGACCGCATGGCTGGCCGAACACAAACAACTCGACAACACGATCATTGTCTTCATGGGCGACAACGGCTTGCTCAACGGTGAGCACGGCATGGTGGACAAGCGGACGATGCACGAGGCCAGCATTCGTATCCCGCTGATCGTGCGTTATCCCGGCCTGACCGCGACCGACCAACCAAAGAAGATCACGCAGCAAGTCCTCACCGTGGACATGGCCCCGAGTCTGCTCGACCTCTGCGGTGTGAAGGCCCCCGAAAAACTGCACGGCAAGTCGTGGAAACTGCTTGTTCAAACGGGGGCGATCCCGCGTGGAGGCACTCGTTCCCCTACCACTACAACTATGAGAAGCAGTTCCCCTACACGCCGAACGTGCGTGGAGTCCGCACCGACGAGTGGAAGTACATCCACTACCCGCCGGGTGACGGCAGCCCCGACAAACATCTGGCCGAGCTGTACCACCTCAAGTCCGACCCCGAGGAACGTCGCAACCTGATCGCCAAGCCCGAACACGCGGGCCGAGTGAAAGAACTTCAAGCCGAACTGATCCGCGTCATGGCGGAAGTCGGCCTCACAGACGATAAGATGCCGCTCGACGAAGGGATCAAGCAGCAGTTGCCCGATCAGAAGATTCGTTGATGAACTCTCTTCCTGTCCCCTCGCCCCGGCCTTGGGGGGAGAGGGCTAGGGTGAGGGGGCTTCTGCATTTTGTTTTCACTCCACTCAACACAAGGAACCCGACCATGAACGCCAAAGACTCGATTCGCGGAACGATGGACATCAGCCTGATGGTCCTCAAGACCTACTTCTCGGACATGACCGACGCGGAACTCATGCACCGGCCGGGACCGGGCTGCCAGCATCTGGCGTGGCAGTTGGGACACCTGATCTCGTCCGA
>JAYUFF010001155.1:0-3049 GCA_043738825.1 Schlesneria sp. | reverse complement strand
GCCAAGCCCCGTTCGACGACTTCATCAAGGCGGTCAAAGAGGTCGCCAAGCTGTCGTCGCGGCTGTCGTTCCACGAGCGACTGACCGCGATGCTGAAGCAAGACCCCGAGCGCGTCGGCATCATGCACTCCAAGTCCGCCGCGAAGGGGGCCTCCGAAGAGGCCGATGTTGGCGGAGACGACTCCACCTCGAAGGAACCTCCCGTCGTGGTGGGCGATGTGGACAAATACAAAAACTATCTCGCCTATTATGAGAAGAATTACGCGAAGGCGAAGACGAAGTCCGACTGGAACCATCTTGAAAAACAATGGATCGAGGTTCAGCAACTTCGACGCGATCTGGTCGGGCCGGTGCAGGCTCTCGAACAGGAGTTGTTCACGTCGGCGGAAGAGTTGCTCAGCGTCGAGCAACTCGCGGCCGGACCCGTTCCGTCCGCCCCGAGTCCGATTCGCAGCATCAACCTGCGCACGATGTGGGGTCTGACGATCTTCGGCCTGCTCCTGATGCTCGGTCTGTTTACGAGGTTTTCTGCTTTGGGCGGGGCCGCGCTGCTCACGCTGTTCTATCTCGCGATGCCTCCGTGGCCCGGCGTGCAAGAGATTCCGAGCATCGAGCACAACCTGTTCGTGAACAAAATCTTCGTCGAGATGGTGGCTCTGCTTGCCATCGCGGCGCTGCCCAGCGGAAAATGGTTCGGCCTCGACGCAGCCGTGTCAGTGCTGCTCACGCGACGACCGAAGGATGACGGGAAGCAGCGATAGTAGTCCGGCTTTTCCGAAAGCCGGACTTCTCAACGGGGCGCGTCCTCCCAGAGAGAAGTCCGGCTAACAAAGCTCAGCCGGACTTCAGCCTTGGGCTTACAGTGCGCTGACCAAAGAGGACTGACAAATCATGCAAACCTACACGGCTGTGATCGAACGGTGTCCCGCCACCGGGATGTTTGTGGGGTACGTCCCCGGATTTGCCGGAGCACATTCCCAGGGTGCCACGCTGGATGAATTGCAGCAGAACCTGAAGGAAGTGATTGCCATGCTGCTGGAGGACGGGGAACCACAACTGGAGTCGGGCTGAAGGCAGTTCTTCAGCCCGGAGGGCGGCAGATGGTAGCCCACGGCGCGAGCCGTGGGTTGAGTGGCGCAGATGCCGAATTAGCCCAGAGGGCGGCACTTCGATGAACCTTCAAAGTGTCGCCCTCCGGGCTGATGGAGTCCGCCGCCGATCCCCCACGGCTCGCGCCGTGGGCTACCATCGGCCGCCCTCCGGGCTAAAAAGACGGAACTGATGCACACGTCCACTGTCAGATCAGCGCTGTGGGTGTCGCAGCGGGTTGCGATCCGCACCAAATTGTTTTTTTCAACGAAGCCTGCGGCAGAACAACCGCGCGTCTGAAGGAGATCGCCATGAAACTGACACCAGAACAAGAACAACTCGGCAGGGAAAACTTTCACGAAGCGGTGTCGTTCACGCGACGCCAGTTTCTCGTGGGAGCGGCGGCGGCTGTGCCGACTCTCGGCGCGGCCTACTTTGGCTACGGGGCCATTCAGGGGAACCCGGTCAAGGTCGGCTTTATCGGAACGGGCGACGAAGGCTCCGTGCTGCTGACTCAGCATCCGCCCGAGTACATGGACATCGTGGCCTGCGCCGACCTGCGGCCGAAGAACCGCGTGCGTGCTTTGAATGGAGACGGCAACGAAGTGCGTTGGGGTCTGATCCGCAAGCTCGGGCGCGAGACGGCTCTCAAGGTGAAGCTCTACCAAGATCACAAGGAGCTGCTGGCGAAGCATCCCGAAATCGAAGCGGTCGTCATCGCCGTGCCACTCTGCCAGCATGCCGATGTCGCCATCGACTGCCTCAAGGCGGGCAAGCATGTCCTGACCGAGAAGCTGATGGCCCACAACGTCACGCAATGCAAGGAAATGATCCGCATCGCACGCGAGAAAAAGAAACTGCTCGCCGTCGGACATCAGCGTCACTACAACGTCCTCTACGACAACGCCAACTCGTTGATGCGCAGTGGACTGATGGGCGACCTCAAGTTCATCCGAGCACAGTGGCACCGCAACAACAGCTTCCCCGGCGTCGATGGCTGGCGACCGGGTGGCTACACGGCCGAATCATTCAAGAAAAAGTTCGCGGTCGATATCGAGGAACTGACGGCTCGCGCTAAGGAGAAGAACCTGTCGATCGACGAGTTCATCTCGAAGGATTTTGGCTATCCGTCGATGGAGCGGCTCGTCAATTGGCGGCTGTACAACAACACCGGCGGCGGGTTGATGGCGGAGTTGGGCAGCCACCAGCTCGACGCGGCGAGCATCTTCCTCAACAAGGTGCAGCCGATCGCGTGCTTCGGCTACGGTGGCAAGAACTATTACGGCGTGAAGGGGATCGGCACTGCCGACCAGCAGGGTGACGACCGCGATGTGGACGATCACGTTTACATGACGTTCGAGTTCCCCGGTCCGCACTACGCCGAGGACAAGAACGATGTCTGCATCGTGACGTACTCGTCGATCAACACGAACTCGTTCAGCGGCGATCCGTATGGCGAGACGGTCTTCGGCAGCCGGGCCACTCTGGTGATGAAGCAGGAGACGGAAGCGATGCTCTATCGCGAGGGGGTCGGTTCATCGACCACCAGTGCCGATCAACGGCTGTACGTCCTGAACGGCAACGATGGCCAACCGGCGATCAGCGCCAGCGCGAGCCTTGGCCCCTCCAAACAATCGGCCGTCGCCGACATCGGCAAGGTCAGCCGCGGATACACCGAGGAGATGGAGCACTTCGCCCACTGCATCCGGACCAACAACTTCGGCTCGATCGCCAAGGGTGGCCTTCGCTGTCCAGGCGAGCAGGGGATGAAGGACGCGATCATGGCGCTGACTTCGAACCTTGCGATGAAGCACAAGAAACGAATCGTCTTCAAACCCGAATGGTTTGATCCCGAAAGTGATCTGGTTCCCGAGACAGATTCCGAGATCGTTGGTTGAGGTGACACAATGATGCGATTAGCTTTGGGTTGCGCGATGTTGTTGCTGGTGGGAAATCTCGT
>JAYUFF010001154.1:0-3049 GCA_043738825.1 Schlesneria sp. | reverse complement strand
ATGTGAGTCTTTCTGAAATCGAAGAAGCCTGTCGGCCGCAGCCGTTCGTTGTTTGCGGCGGGATTGTTTCAGAGGCTCCCCGAGTTTGCAAACGGCTCAGCGCACCACACCAACCCGAAGCGTGAGCGAGGGAGTGCGACCGGACTCCCTCGCTTACGCTTCGGGTTGGTGTGGCCGGGTCGATGATGTACCCACTGATCGTCTGACGGCCAACAATCAATTCAGCCGAGTGCCATCATGGTTCTCGCGAGCGCCAGAGCCTGCTCATGCGTGGCGATCTCACCATTGAGTTGCGCGTCTCGGATCGCATCGAGCAGCGTCTTGAACTTCGGCCCCGGCTTCAGGCCGAGCGACTTCAAGTCGTCTCCCGAGATGAGGGGCGGCGGATCGATCACTGACTGTGGCGTTCTCGCGAGATACTCGTCGCAGAACAGCACCGGCTGCATGTCGGCTGCCTGGGCGAGCCGCTTCACCCGCAACAGGGCGATCAAATCATCGCGATACGGATGGGCGAGCGTTCGTTTCAGACGGGCCAGCGTTTGCGAGGGGGCATCGGTCAGATCGTCCTGATGCGCGACGAGCCACTCAATCCGATCAGTCTCGTCATTCGAGAGCCGGAGCCGACGGCAGATGTCGTACACGACCGGTCGCGCAGGGAGCGCATGCAGCAGCGTGGCGAATGCTAACTCGAACGAGGGCTGTTCCAACAGCGTCAGTTCGTCCAGCTTTCGGAGCGTGGGTCGTAAGCCCCCCGGTTCCCTTTCGCCACTCAACTCGGGAAGAATGTTGTCGAGCAGTCTCACATCCGCACACAACTCGACCGCCCGCCGCCGATGAGGATCGACCAGCATCCGCCGCAGCTCTTGAGCGATCCGTTCCTGACTCACGACAACGATTTCGTCGGCCATCTCACGGACAGCGGCTGCCGTAACCTCATCGAGTGCAAAGTCGAGAGTCGCCGCGAATCGAATTGCCCGCAGCAATCGCAGTTTGTCCTCGCGCATCCGTGCGTGCGGATCGCCGATTGCCCGAATGACTCGCGCGGCGAGATCGACTTCTCCACCGACAAAGTCCAGCACGCGCGCGTCAATCGGATCGTAGAACATGCCGTTGATCGTGAAGTCGCGTCGTTGGGCGTCTTCTTCGGGAGTACAGAACGCGACGCTCTCGGGACGCCGACCGTCCTGATACGGTCCCTCGGTCCGAAACGTGGCGACTTCGACCTGGCCCGCTCCGGAGTCTCGCGGCGGAACAACCACGATCACACCGAAGCTCGCGCCGACAGCCAGCGTCCGCCGGTGGCCGAACAGGTCGCGAACCTGTTCCGGCCGCGCGGTCGTGGCCACGTCGTAGTCCTTCGGTTCGCGTCCGAGCAGCAAATCGCGAACGCAGCCCCCGGCCAACAGCGCAGTGTGCCCGGCCGCTCGCAACTTGCGAACGATCTCGACGGCAAACTCACGCTGTGGGGAAGAGGTCGTCATCTCGCGCCGATCAATTTTCAGTAGAGCGCATTTCAAAACCTATTTTTGACTCGAAAAACTAGCCCGACGCGCAAGCGAGGGCTTCTCCGTCATCGAATGCTCGGCCCTCGCTTGCGCGTCAGGCTAGTTTTGAAATGCGCTCTTGCCATTCAACGCAACAGCCGGAAGCATCTTCGCAGACACTCCCGGCTGTGGGAAAGTTCATCGGCGACGACCAGGTGTCAGTGGGCAGCAGCACCCAACTCGACCGGCTTGTATCCGCCCTTCGATTTGAAGTAGGCGATCAGAATCAGATAGCAGACCAGCATGAATGTCGGGAAGATCGCCATGTCGCGCAGCGCGTGCTGCTTGCTCTCGTCACCAACATCCTTCACCTTTTTCTTGGCCGCCACACGATCGGCTTCGGGTAGCTTCTCGATCAGGGCGTTGAACTTGTCATTGTCGATGTCTTGATAGGACATGACTTCGTAAATCTTCTTCTCCTTCAAGGCCGTCAGCTTCCCACCTTCGATGAGTCCGGGAACTGTCTTCTGAACGTCGGCGTTCGCGATGAGTGCCGTCTGTTGGACCTTGGTTTGCAAGATGCCAATGTAGGGGAAGCCGAGCGTCCCGACGGCCAGCATGGCGATGCCGCTGATGGCGTTGAGAGTCAACGCTCCACCCTTCGGACACTGTTCCGAAACCACACCCAGCATCGTGGGCCAGAAGAACGTCTTGCCGAAACCGTACAGAGTCGCCGCCACGAAGATCGCAAAACCCTGCGCAAAGCTCAGGTAGGACAAGCCCGCAATTGCCAGCACGGCACTGATCGCCAGCAGGCCCAACGGGGACAGGCTGTGCAGAATCGGACCGGCAAAAAATCTCAGGACGAGCATGATCGCCGAGGTGTAGACCAGCACCCACGCTGCGTGGATGCCTTCGCGTTCGGCAATCCCTTCCATGATCCCCATGATCCAGCCGTCCGTGCCAATTTCGGTCGTGGCGAGCGGCATCATGATGATGATCAGGAAAATCAACAGCGGGCGGCCCACGGTCTGCGTATAAGCACCGAATGCCAGCGTGAGCAGGGCACCGAGCGCGATGAATCCGTACTTCGCTTCCGTGGGCGTGACGCCATCCACGGCGAAGAATTCCATGAGTTGCAGGACGACGAGAACCGAGACGATCAGTGCGCCGACCACGCCGAATTCCTGAAGCATCTCGCGATCGGTGACGCCTGCCGAAACTCGTTCGCTTTGTGGGAACTTCAGCCCGATCAGCATCAGGAAGTAAATCACCGTCGGCACGGCGATCAGGCCGACCTTCACCGCCCAGGGCGTTCCCTTGGCGAACGTATCAATCGCAATCACGAGCAACCCCGTGATGACCAGTCCGCCCGGCCAACCCGCATGCAGGATGTTCAGCCACTTGGCTTTCTCCTTGCTGAACATCGTTGCCACGACGGGATTGATGAAGGCTTCCACGGTGCCGTTGGCCAACGCGCAAACCAAGCTGCCCCAGTAGAGCAGCTTGTAACCCAGAACCTTGTCACCGCCGACCGTTCCAACGAAGTACGCCGAGACGCCCAT
>JAYUFF010001153.1:0-3051 GCA_043738825.1 Schlesneria sp. | reverse complement strand
CACCGTGACAGCCAAGCCGCACCCGCCCGTCGCGATTCCTGCCCGAGCATGATGTTGTCCTCGACCGACAAGTCCGGCGCGAGGTTCAGCTCCTGATAGATCATGCTCACCCCGGCCAGCCGCGCGTCGTGTGGGCCACTCGGCGCGTAGGGCTTTCCCGCCAGCAGCATGCTCCCCGAGTCCGGCCCATGCGCCCCGCTGAGCACTTTCATCAACGTGCTCTTCCCCGCGCCATTCTCACCAATCAGCGCGAGAACTCGCCCGGCGGGAACGCTCAACGAAACATCCGCCAGCGCCTGAGTCGCCCCGAAGCGCTTCGAGATGCCGGTCATGGTGAGAAGGTTGAACACGTGGCCTCACAAGTATTCGGGGCTAATACCGCTCACGGTCAGGCGTTCACCAGTTGATCGCAAAAGTGACGAGCGAAGAAAAACAGCCACTCCAACTGACTGCGTTGAAGGATGCTCACATTGAACTGATCGGGGACGGCATCGAGAGAAAGTATCTCACCAAGATCGGCTATGGTGAATTTGCTTACACGGGGTGACGCATCGGTCGGCAGAACGCACGCTCGAATCAATGCACAGGCCATTTCGAGAAACGTGGTTTGTTGATCGGAGAAGTGGTTCCAAAGGTCCATACCGACTCGGACCGTGACGTTGACCGAAATGCCGTCTAGTGCAAAGGCGCAGTCCCAACGGTCTCGCGGATGGACGATCAGAGCACGAGCAGGAAGTTTCTCGGCGATGTTTCGCAGGATGTGCCAGTCCTTCTTGTTCGACTGCTTTTTCGTTCCATAGAGCACGCCGTAGGTGAAATCGACTTTCTTCACATCGGCCTTCTTCGCCCATGCGACGACATTGGAAATGATCGCGTCGGCAATGTTCTCACTCATTTCATCATTGAGACAGCGCGGTCCACTCTTCAGCGTGGCCAGCCGAAGTTCGTCAGGACGTTTCTGACGGCCATCAATGACAGATTCAGAGGAGTGCATTTCGCTGGGAACCGCTTCCCAACCATAGACGGGAAGCACAGCCGTTTCGACCATGCGACCTGCAGAGGTCTCCATCGAGGAGAAAATCTTCGCGGGCAGGATGTCATCCTCGATTTGGTGAACGTGTTTGTAGCTCTTGTTGAGCGTGTGGAAGAGCAGGACAAACGGGTTGGTATTGAATCTTGAGAACAGAGCATCCTTTAGCGGTAGAGATTCAACGTGGCTGGTGATCCTCCTGCGAAAGTCGGTTTCCATGACCAGCACTCGTTCGACGGCGCTGCGATCCGCGTCCAGGCTGCGCAGCGATTCGAGAAGTACCGTTTTGGGGATGACCAACGGCGTTGTTGCGGGAAGGCCGACATGTCCTCTGGCCATCAGCCGTCCTTCTTCAGATTGCGAACCTTACGGGTAGTTTTTGCCAGCCCGTATTTCACATCGTCGTTGTCATGGCCGTCCTGCCAGAGAAATGTTCGCCCCTGCTTGAACCACTGGCGCGTACGGACGTGTGATTTGACATAAACGACGCGGCACAGCGGTTGATCCGATGGGCATCGTTCCAGATTGGTCTCGTAGAGTTGATCGAGCATTCGCGCGGCGGTCTCTCCACAGATGCGGCCCAGACGAACCGGTACCGCATTGCCAACCTGCGTGTATTGCTCCTGCGTCTTGCCGCAGAATTGCCAGTTATCAGGGAACTCCTGAATGCGAGCACATTCCCGCAGTGACAAGGCCCGCGTCTCTGTGGGGTGACAGAGTGACGTACTGGCATGATTCGGCATTGTCACGATGGTCGGACAAGGAAGATCCATAGTCAGCCGACGCCACCACCCGGATCGCCCTCCTTTAGCAACAAAGGCTTTGCCCATCGACTCCTTGGCCACGTCTTCGGGGAGGGAACGCCAGTTTCCGCCGGGCGGTATCATCGACAAGTAACGCTTCTTCCGTGGGCTGAAATCCAGCACGACCGGCTGTGTCTCATGCAGGCCATCCAACGCAGCGGCCAGAGTGTGATAAGGCTGAAGAACTACATTGTCAGGTTCAATCGCACTGAACAGGTTGTACTCTTGCGGTTCAGCCTGACCATGAGTTGGCTCGGGAAACTCGACGATGCGGTTGAACCGGTTCCCAATGAAGATGGCCCGTTCTCGCAGTTGCGGAGCGCCATAATTCACGGCGTTCACTTCAAAGCAATCCATGCGGTAGTCGCCGTGCAGGTCGCGCACAAATGACTGAATGACCGAGCCGGGTTGTTCATCTTCGTCGAGCGGCGGTCCACCTTTATCGGGGCGTTCGCTGAGCGGACGATGTCGCAGAGCCGCCGACATCAGCCCCCGCACGTTCTCCATCACGAAGCCCTTGGGTTGAATGGCGTCGATGAATCGCAGGAAGTGCCACAGTTGAGTCCCTCGCGGGTCTTGAATCGTGCCGCGTTTGCCAGTGGTACTGAACGACTGACAAGGCGGACCGCCAACGATGAGATCGAGTTCGCCGCGCGCCAACCCAAGATCGGCCATGATTTGCTGCGGATCCAGTTCCGACATGTCGGCTTCGTAGATCCGAAATTCTCGGCAGCCAAGCAAACCTGCATCGCGATTCCGGAGGATCGTTTGGCAGAACGCAGGCACTTTTTCAACACACGCCAGCAACTCAAATCGTCCCGTCTGATGCAAGCCGATGTCGAGACCCATCGCGCCGCTGTAGAGGGACAAAACCTTGAACTTGTTGATCGGCATCAAACGGTCCTTCACTACTCGAACCGTTCGGGGTTGAGCAGCTTGTCCATTTCGGGGGTCTTCATGCTCTCGGGAGTGGCGAGGAACTCGCCGGTGCCGATTCTTTTTTCGACGGACTCACCGCGAATTTTCTTTACCATCGCCATGACCGACTGGTAGCCCATCGTCACCGGGTCTTGCAGGACGATGCCGTGGCAGAACCCGTCTTCCATCGCGCGAACCAGATTTTCGCTGGGATCGAAGGCAATGAGCTTCACCTTGGTTCCGAGTTCGGTCTCCTTCAACGCGCCGAGGACTCCCGCCGCGTTCGGTTCGCAGACGGCG
>JAYUFF010001152.1:0-3056 GCA_043738825.1 Schlesneria sp. | reverse complement strand
CGCGGAGGCTCGCCCCAAGTGACCTCGTGCGCGGTATGCCTAGGCATCGCCTGTGGTCTCGCGACAAACGCATTTCTGCTTTCGATCCTGAGCGGAGTCTGGCTGGCCTCTGCCATCGGACTGCTCGCCAGTGTCGTCTGCTGGCGGCTTGCTCTTAGAGGCGATCCGAAAAGAAATCACTTGCTTGCTGGGTACCACGGTCACGGCTTTGCGTCACCGTGCTTCGGTGACAGCGAAGACACGGCCACGCAAAGCCGTGACCGTGGCACCCCAAGGCAACACTTCGTATCGGCACTGGCCGCGTTCGCGTTGGGTGGACTGTTTGCGGTTGTCTCGCGATTGCTGGGTCAACTGATGCCGAGCGGCTTCCAAGTGGGATGTGCCGAGTGGATCGGGCTGGTTGCGGGATGCGGTTGTGGTGCGTTGCTCGCACAGAGCCGGTCGCGCAACTCAACCACAATTCACTGGACGTGGCTGTTCGCTGCCGCGTGGAGTGCCTTGTTGCTGGCAGCGTTCCCGAGGTTGGTCAGCAGTGCGCTGTGGATGAATGCCTCGTTGACTTGGGTCGCAACATTGCTGACCGCTCGTTCGGCGCTGTTGATCGTCGCCGTTGCTCCGCTGGGTTTCGCTCTGGCGAACCTGACGACTCGACGCGCGGTCGATCTCGTCTCCACCGTCGCCTCGTGCGGTTTGCCGTTCGCATGTGGACTCGTCCTGGCAAGTCTCTCGTTCGAGACCATGGGACTTGTCTGGCCGCTGGGACTGAGTTGCGGTTCACTCGTGACGTTGGCTTTAATTGAACGAGTTCGTTCCGGCGGCGCGTGGCCGACTTGGCCAGCCGCCATGTCGATGACGAGCCTCGCGCTCGTCGGTCTCTCTGTTCCGCTGTGGCAGTCGCAGGACAACCCGGCGCGCGTGGCGAAGCTGCTCTTCTCAACTCCGGCGTTCCTCGCGCATCGTTCCGGCTGGGAGTCGCGCCTGCTGCCGCTGCTCGATGACACGCGCATGGTCTTTCGCACCGAGGGACCGCACGGATCGCTCACGCTGTGGCGGTCGCGGGGACTCGAACTGCATCTGCGCGAGAACGGAGTGCCTCGATCGGTGATCTCGGTCAACACCGACGTGCATCCGCAGTTCGCACCCGAAGTTTTGATGGCCGCCTTGCCGCTGATCATGTCGGATCGGCCGAGTCGCGTGCTGTTGCTCGGAGCCTCCGGCGGCGTGCCGCTTGCCACCTGCCTGCACTTTCCCGTGCGTGAGGCCGTTTGCGTCGAGGGCGATGCGCGGCTGATCGGCATGCTGCGCAGTCCGATCGCGCAGGAGACCGGCTTCGATCCACTCGGCGATGACCGCGTGAGGCTGATTGCCGCACCGCCCGTGCTGGCGTTGATGGCTCGGGACGAAGCGTTCGATGTCATTCTCAGTTCGCCACCACCGTCGTCCGTCGTCTCGGGCGGAGCGTCGTTCACAACCGAATACTACCGCCGAGCGTCACGCCGCCTGGCCGAGCGCGGCATCTTCTGCCAGCGGTTCGAGTGCCTCGATTACGGACCCGCTCCGTTGCGGTTGGTCGTGCAATCGCTGCGGCAGGCGTTTCGGGAGGTCATCGCGGTCGAGACTGCCGCCGGCGAACTGTTGCTGATGGCGACGAACTCGGAGGGAGTGTTCATTCCCGACGATCTGCCCGCGCGGTTGGAAGCCCCTCACGTCCGCAAGCTGCTCGCGCGCAGCGGCCTCGACTGGTCCACACCGCTCAACTTTCCGACCTACGATCACGCGGCACTCGGTGAGATTTGTGACGAGGCTCACACGTGGTCGAACTCGTCGGCGAACGGACTGCTGGCGTTGCAGGCACCGCTCGACATGATGCGTTGGGGGACGAAGCTGCAAGACGTGCAGCGCATGCTCACCTCGACTCGCACCACGCCCGCTCCGTTCTGGAATCGTGAGGGGGGTGAGAAATCGAACTTGCTCGCGGGGGAAGTCAAACTGTCGCGCAAGTCGCGGTTCCTCGAATGGCTCGGCGACAGTCGAGTCTCTGCCGAATTGCTGCGCCGGCTGTCGGAAGTCGTCACGCAACAGAAGTTGGTGCGAGATTATCCCGAAGAGCACTGGTGGGAGTACCGCAAGGCTCTTCGTCAGCAATTGCAGGACCATCCGCGCTCGTCCATTCAGCAGGTGAGACACGTTCGCGGTGACAAGCAGACTCATCTGGAAGACCTCACCCGCAAGAACTACTTCGAGGCGCTCGGCGAGGCGACGCAGCGAGCCAAACCGACCGACGCTCAGATCGCGGCCATGGAAGCGTGTCTCGAACCATACGATCCATTACTCAGCTACTTCGCGCGTCAGGAGATCGCCGACTTGCAGGCCCGCGCCGACGCCGATGCCTCGGGCGAACTGGCTCACCGACTGCATGTCATCTTCTTCGCACCGGCGGGAGAAGCCTCGACTCGCAACGTGGCAACAGCGATTGAGTTGCTCGTGCGGCATCCCGACGCGATCCCCGACGACACGCGACGCTTTGATGTTTTGAACGGACTCGTCCAAACGCTGCGAACGCGCTGGGAGTCTCGACAAAACACGCCCGTGCGATCCGTGCGACGCCAATTGACCGACGTTGATCGCAGCGTGGTGGCGATTGAAAAGGCCGTGACCGCGATGAACGAGTTGGCTCCGTCGGCCAGTCTCTCGCCCGACGACTGGGCCACGCGCAAGCAGGTCGTTGACCGCATCCTGCTCAGTCCACTGCGAGCCTACCGTACCGACCTTCAGGCAACGGCGACAAAGTCCGAAGGCCGTTCGCGAGCCATCATCGAACAAGCGGCCGAAGCGAAATCCGAGTAACCCGGATTATTCACGTCGTCACGCTAACCCGAAGCGTCAGCGAGGGCGTCGTCACGGTTCGCCCGCGCTGACGCTTCGGGTCAGGTGCTGTCCGAGAACTGGACTTGCCGCAACAGGTGTCGAAGTCTTGGCTGGGGTGCCACGGTCACGGAGCTTCGACGTGGCCGTGCGAGGAAGTGAAGGCTGTTTCCCACTCTCACGACCACGTC
>JAYUFF010001151.1:0-3061 GCA_043738825.1 Schlesneria sp. | reverse complement strand
ACGTCGAAGCTCCGTGACCGTGGCACCCAATCCCCCAGTTTCAACAAGGCGATGGCCCTGCTTCCTGACACTTCTACGCTCGATAATCCTCAATACTTTGTGAGGAAGAGCGACTGCAACAAGGGCGACAGAAACGCGAACGACTCACGCAGAACTTCCGGGGCGATGTGACTGTGCCGGCTCAGTTCGACATTCAAGCCGCCCTCGTAACCAATCGCCTTCAGAGTTTGCAGGACCGACGGGAAGTCGATCGTTCCCTCGCCGAATCGCAAGTGATCGTGAACGCCTTGGACCATGTCTTCGATGTGGATCGTGAACAGCCGGTCGCGCCATTCGGTAAGGTAGTCCGAGATCGGTCGCGGTTCGAGGCAATGGACGTGACCAATGTCCACGCACAG
The DNA here is from genome assembly GCA_043738825.1 of Schlesneria sp. Classification (GTDB taxonomy): domain Bacteria; phylum Planctomycetota; class Planctomycetia; order Planctomycetales; family Planctomycetaceae; genus Schlesneria. The sequence goes on along the minus strand of JAYUFF010001151.1, from coordinate 2,663 downwards.
ACCGAAGCCGGGACCATCGACCCGCGTCAGCAACTCGCGATAGTCGTCGAACGTCTGGACGAGCATTCCCGGTTCCGGTTCAAACGCGAGCCGCACGCCGCGCACGTTTGCAAAGTCGAGCACCTCGCGCACACCAACCGCCAGCCGAGACATCGCTTCGTCGCGCGCAATGTCATCGCGCAGGATGCCCGACCAGAACGAGACGGCGTCAGAACCGAGAGCCTTCGCAATCTCGACACACCGCTTCAGGAACTCGATCCGCACGACACGTTCCTCCGCCGTGCGGCTCACGAGCGTCGGCTCGTGCTTCGCGCGCGGATCGAGCAGGAATCTCGCTCCGGTTTCAATCACCGAGGTCATCTCGAACTGTTCGAGCAACCGCTGTATCCGGCTCAACTCGCGAGGCAACTCGGTCGAGTACGGGTCGAGGCAATGATGATCGACCGTGATCGCCACGGATCGATACCCAACCTCGTGCATCAGTTCGAGCGCCTGCTCACACCGATGCCCGGTCAAGCCGTTCGTGTTGTAGCCGAGTCGCATTTCAACCTCGCAACGCAAAACGGAGTGAACCACGAAATACCCAGCGCAGCTTCACTTTGTTCCGCCGCAACCAAACTGAAAAGAGAAGCCGTCAGAAAGACAGAACACTGATCTTCGCTAATCTTCACTCATCCGAATCAGCGAAGATCAGTGTCAATCAGTGTTCCCAATTCTTCGCGCTCGGCGAAGAAACAAAACGTGAGTCGTACGAACTACACGAAAGAAAGAGTGAGTCCAAATCCCTGTTCGTGCCTTTCGTGTATTTCGTGGTTCAAAACTCTTGCCTTCTACTTCGCCGGCGCTTGCGCCTTGATGAACGCGATCAGGTCGGCGAGGGCTTGTTTGTCGAGGTCTTTCTCCAACCCTTCGGGCATCAGCGACTGGCCGTTCGAGATCAGTTCGTCCAGCGTTTCGCGGAGGACGACATCTTCTTTGGCCTCGGCCCGCTTGAGCATCAGGCTGGCGGCGGTTTCGGCGGAGATGATCCCCGTGTGGATGCGGCCCTGCAACGTGACGGCCGTGTAGGTTTGGAAGCTCGGCTGGGCTTCGCGGTTCGGGTCCATGATCGCCACGAGCAAATCAGACGGCGACTTGTTCTGAACACTTGCCAGGTCCGGGCCAACCTGGTGGCCAGCCGTTCCCGCGCGATGGCATTGGACGCACGTCTTGCCAAAAAACATCTGGCCGCGCGCGGCGTCGCCCGTCAGGTCGAGAGCCGCCTGATAATCGGCGACGACCTGCCTGCGGTTGCTCGGCGGTTCGGCGAGCACTTTTCGCGCGGCCTCCTTCACGGCTCCGTTGGGATGATTGAGGAGCAGTTGCCGCTTGTCCCGCTCGATCTCACCAATCTTGATCGAGCCCGTCTCGACGGCCTTCACCAACGCGACCGCTCCCCCTGCCGATGAGACCAGTTGATCGACGACCTCTCGCCGCGTGGCCGGTCCAAACGTCTTCCACGGGGCGAGCAGCAACTCGACCGACTTCGCCGATCCCTGCGCCGCGAGAGCCTTCACCGCCGCCTGCTGCAACGCGGGCGAAGTCTGCGGAGTGAAGACAGCCGGTAGCGCGGTCTCGGCCAGTTGCGCATCGGCCAGTGCCAGCAGATTGATCGCCGCCAATCGCGCCGCCTCGTTCGAGGCCGCATCGGCCACGACACCGCTCGCCTGTCGAAAGACCTTGTTCAGCGAGTCGCCAATCGTCACGTCGGCCTTCGTCTCAGCCAGCACGTTGGCAATCGAAGTCCCTCTTCGCCGCAGCCCATCGCCCAGCGCAACGAGCACCGGCGAGCGCGTCGTCGCCGGAACACTCTCCGCAGTAACAGCCTTCAACAGCGCAACAACATCCTCACTCTTGGGCGATGAACCGATGAGCCGCGCGAGTTCGACGAGCAACGGCTTGACCGGCTCGGTGTCACCAGACATCAGTTCGACCGAGAGCTGGCCCATGAGTGGATAGACCGACGAGAGCCATGCGGTACGGAGGTCCGCGTCTTTAGCGGCGTCCGGCGCGAGTCGTCGCAGTTCTGTGAGGGCGATGTCGGACGGAAACTGTCCGAGTGTGAAGGCCCATTGCCAGCGAACTTGCGGCGAAGCATCTGCGGGAAGCTGTGACATGACTCTCGCGACCGCAACTTTCGCAGCGGGCACTTGCTCTGACAGGCGGAGTGCATGTTCGACCAGTCGCGGGTTTCGGTCGTAGAACAGGCCAACCACATCGCCAGTCACAACCTGCTTGAGTCCATGCAAAGCCCACGCCGCATGAAGCCGGTAAAAGATGCTGACGCCACTGTTTTGGCGCAATCCGAAGATGGTCAGTTCGTGCAGCAGCTCAATCGCCGCCGGGTCTTGCCGCTCGACAAGGAGCCGCTGCGCCGTGTCGCGAACCCAACCGTGTGGCGATTTCAAATGGGCGACCAATTCCACTGAGGTCGCCTTCGACATGTCCGACGGCTCGCGACCCTTCCCCTGAGTCCCGGGAGCGACCAGCCGCCAGATGCGGCCTTTGTCGTGGCCGCTTTCCAGGTCGCAGAGGGCTTTGATGTCCTCGGGGATCGAGGCGGGGTGTTCGATCGTTTCGCGGTACATGTCGAGCATGTAGAGCGTCCCGTCGGGGGCGTTCAC
>JAYUFF010001150.1:0-8076 GCA_043738825.1 Schlesneria sp. | reverse complement strand
GTTCCACCGTGAACTCACCAAACGAAGTTTAGCGCAAGGTCGAAAACTTACTATCCGGCAAAACCAATTGTTTCACAGGCTCTCCGCGACAGGAAGCGAGAGCGCACGAGCCGCGTCTGTCGTTCAATCGAGGTGTCTCGACAGTTCGGCGTCCCTTGTTGTTGGATGAAAGCGGGTTCCACGTCAGGGGTCAGGGTAATTGGGTGCCACGGTCACGGAGCTTCGACGTGGCCGTGAGAGTGGGAAACAGCCTTCACTTCCTCGCACGGCCACGTCGAAGCTCCGTGACCGTGGCACCCCCATTTGAAATAGGCGATGGCCCTGGGTTTGATGGCCTGTCACTTGCCGGTGACGGGCGATTTTCGTAGCGCAGCCGCAGCTCCTCCCAAGAACCGCAACATGGAACGACAGCTTTTGCCTGAGCTCAATCTGCGGTTGAGGCTCATCGTGCTGGGAGTGCTGTTGCTTCCGCTGCTGCTGGCGTGGCGGATCGGGATCGTGTGGCTGCTGCTGTCGAGCATCATGCCCTTGATGCTGACGGGCACTTTCCGCGTCTCCCGCATCGTGGGGGAGTCGTTCGACACGCGGTTCCATCTGGCGTTCGTGCCGCTGGGTCGCAGTCGCTGTCGGTTGCCGGGCGTGGTCTACATTCACACGACCTACAAGACGGCCCAAACGGGCTGGGGGACGTTCATTCTGTTCGGTCCCGTGATGTGGATTTTCAGCCTGGTCTTCGACTACCTGATCCCCTGCCTCGGTGGTCCGTACGAGATCTGGCTGGAGACTGCCAAGGGGCGCGAGATCCTCGCGTGGAACGGGTACAACCAGCAGCAGTTCGAGGCGAACCTCGAACTGCTCCACAACCAGTCGGGAGCCGAAATCCGGGCGCGCTGAACGTCGGTGCATTTGGCGGGCGGCAAGAGTTGTCTTACCGCAGATTGAAGCCTGGCGCGCGAGCGAAGGATCCGTTGCCCGGCGTCCTTCGCTCGCGCGTCAGGCTTCGAGGGGTAAATTATTTCCTGCCACACTTCTTACCGGTCGGGTTCGGTCGGTCAAGTTTGGCCGAGTTGTTGTGAACGCTCGGTGGCTGCCTGAACCGCGTCCATCAGGATGCCGCGCAAGCCGCCCTGTTCGAGTGCGTGCAGTCCGGCGATGGTTGTTCCTCCCGGACTGGTGACGGCGTCCTTCAGCGCGGCCGGATGTTGTCCCGTGGTGAGGACCATCTGCGCCGCACCCAGCACCGTTTGAGCCGCCAGTTTCGTGGCGATGTCGCGAGGCAAGCCGACTCGCACGCCGCCGTCGCTCAGCGCTTCGATGATCTGGTACACATAGGCCGGTCCGCTGCCGGACAAACCGGTCACCGCATCGAGCAGCTTTTCGGGGACTTCGAGCGCCAGTCCCACCGTGGAGAGCAGGCTGTGAACCAGATCGCCATCCTGTGTCGAGGCCGCTGCGCCGCGAGCGAACGCGCTGGCCCCACTGCCAACCAGACATGGCGTGTTTGGCATGACGCGAATCAATCGCGCGGTCGAGCTCAGCTCATCCGCTAGTTTCGTCAGTGAAACTCCCGCCGCGATGGAAACGATCAAGTGCTGAGGCGTGACGGCCGCGCGAAGGTCCGACAACACGCCGCTCATGTGTTGCGGCTTCACGGCGAGGAAGACGACTTCGGAACGCGACAGGACTTCTGGTCCGTTTGTCGCAATCGTTCCGCCAGTCTGTTCAACGAACCGGTTCGCCGCATCAAGGCTCACGTCGCAGGCGACGACGCAGTCCTTGGTCACCACACCGGCGCTGAGGAAACCTCGCGCCAGGGCCGTTGCCATCTGTCCGGCACCGATGAAGCCAATTCGCAAAACGGAGGCCGTCACAAGAATTCTCGATTCCGTGCGTCGTCCGCCGACGGAAACAGCAGACTCCGGCGGCGGAACAGATTGGTTGAGGAAGCCGTTCCCGGATCGGAACTACACGGCTCGAATGACGGCCGCTGCGCTCTGGCCCATGCGCGTGCGATTCACGGAGAGCGCGACGCCATTGACGATGTTGAGTGGTTCGCCCCGCACGATGTTCAGCGGGCAGAGCGGATCGGGCGTGCGGTAGTTCAGCGTCATCGGCAATTGGCCGTAGCGCATGGCCATCATGCTGCCCGCCAGTTCGACGGCCCCGGCCCCGGCGTCGAAGTGGCCGAAGTAACTCTTGAGCGCCGTCACGGGAATCGTCTCGGCCACCATGCCGAGCGCCGTGTGATAGGCTCTCGCTTCAGCCACGTCATCCCGGCGAGTCCCCTTGCCGTGCGCGTTGATGTGCCCCAAGTCGCGCGGCGTCAGTTGCGACTGCCGGAGCGCGGATTGAATCGCTCGCGCCAAGCCGAGGCCGTTGGACCGATTGGCCACGTCGCGACCGTCACACCCCGCACCCACTCCCAGAATCTCGCAATAGATTGTTGCACCGCGACTGATCGCGTGCTCATAGCGCTCGATCACGAAGGCCGCCGCGCCCTCACCGGCCACCGTTCCGTCGCGATGCAGATCGAACGGACGGCAGGCGTGAGTCGGGTCATCGCCCTGCGACAGGTTTTCGTACAGGTTGAGCCGGGCGATTTCGAGCGGATGAATGTACGAACTGCATGCTCCCACGATCATCACGTCGGCGGCATTGCGTTCGATGGCGCGAACGCCCTCCGCCAAAGCCAGCAGGGCGGAGGATTCGCAGCTTGTGATCGTGTTGTTCGGGCCTCGCGCATCGTGCTCGATGGCGACGTGGCAGGCGGGCATGTTCGGCAACTGCTTGAGCAGCCACAGCGGAGCGATCTGTCCCAGGCCGTCTTCGGCCCATTGGGAAAACGTCTGGCCCTCGGCCATTTGCTGCAAGTGCTGCGCGGCGTCGGCGAGTTCCTCGGGCGTGGTTGAAATGTGACCGGCACCAAACTCGACGCCCAAGCGTTCCGGATCGACTGCACCTCGCGTCAGCCCCGAATCCTTCATGGCCATCGACGCACCGGCTACACCCAGTTGGATGTCGCGGGACATGACCTTGAGGAATTTTCTCTGATGGATATGTTCGAGGGGGTCGAAGTTGCGGACTTCGGCGGCCAATTTGGAAGGGAGACCCCCAGCGGGAAACGCCGAGAGCGTATCAATTCCCGAGCGACCGGCAATCAGGTTCTGCCAGAATGAATCACGACCGATGCCAATCGGTGAGACCACTCCGACTCCCGTAACGACCACGCGGGGCAAACTGGAACAAGCCATCATAGCCCGACCTCGTAGGCTCTCACTCGCGGCAAACAGCCCACGCGAGATCCAGCAGCCAGTTGAGCGGCAGTCCCTGCCATCCGCCACCTTCCAAGCCGACCAGTCCCACCCGGTCAGCCTTCGCCCCAAAGGGTTCGGCAGCGTAAATCTACAGGTCCGAAACCACCACTTAGACTGCGAACTGACGGTCAAGTCTCGTCAAACGGCGCGCAGTCCTTTGTCGGTTATCGGACATTTCAGTCGCGTTCGGTGAGTTCTCGTTGGGCAAACTACCCTGACAACATCCCAAACGGCGCAACCCCAAAGACGGGCCGCAACTTCCGGAACGTTGATCGAAGACTCAACCGACTTCAGTACACCCAAGAATCAAGTGGTCTCGTCACTCGTTGTATGAGGGAGTCGGACTCAACGACCGTTTGCGAACAAACCGCCGTCCCAGCGAATCCAGACTCCAACACCTGCGGTCTGCCGCAGGAAACCAGCCAAGTGAGTCGGCCGATTACAGTCGAATGAGCAAAAAATGTCAAGGAGTCTGTTGCGCCCAGCGCCAATGCCTTTTTGAAGCTGGGCTGATTGTAGGGTGGGGCGAGTCTTCGACGGCCCACCAAAAACAGGGCAACTATTGACTTGACTCATCAAGGCCAGCAGCGGTCAAAATGACCGCCCCGGCCTTTAGCTTTCACGCTCCCGCAATCGTCTTCGTCTTGACGGTCAGTTCCTTCAAGGTGAGCCGCTTGCCGCGAACGGGCTTCATCACCTTGCGGAAACTCGCCGCATCGTTGCCACCGCGTTCGTTGAAGCGGTAGGTCTGTTCGGCACCGTTGCACAGTTATCGAGTGAGATGCTTCGGAGCAACGGCGACATAATTTGACACCATGCACGGATCGCAGGCGTTCGCCCGTCGTGAGGAGTTGCAAGGGCCGATCCCCTTGCGGCATCGTCTCGCGGAGAATCCGACTTGCGGTCTCTCCCGAGACGCGGTTCACCGTGTCCTGGCTCACCATCGAGAGACGGCAGAGTTGCGAGAAGCTCCAGTCGTTGAGCCGCAGCGTCCCTTCACTCCCGGTCCTCAACGGGATCTGTCCGAAGTCATCTTCGGCGAGTTGCAGTTGCCCGGCGGCTTCCAGAGATCGCGGGATTCCCGCTGTTGTTCCCGGCAGAAATCGAGCAGCGCATCGAGCGACGGAAACCGCTTATATTTCACGCGGTCTTCGATGAAGACCTTTCTCAAATGAAGTCTTGGTGAGCCGGGCGGCGATGGTGGTGAAGGTGTTGCAGCAGTTGGGAGTGGCCTCACAAACGCACCCCGATTTCGCGATGGCGGGGTATCAGACCCGAGACCACGGCGTTGACGACGGACCTGCTGGCGCTGCCGGTGCTCGTCGATCAGATTCGTCCGCTGCTGATCACCATCGGCGCGAAGGCCAAACCGCTCGACGAGAAGAACAAGGGCCGCTTGCGGGCGTTACAGGGGCTGCTGCAAAACGACGCCGATCTCGCGCTGCTCTATCAAATCACCGGCCCGACCGCGCAATCGGGCAGCGGAACACCGACACCGTGAATGGCGTCGGGATCGATCACCAACAACAGACACCAGCGTCCGGCAACTTTCTTGGAAGCCGGACGCTGGCGTTTTTGGAGCCGCTGTCTGTAACGTGTCGGTTCTATTTGTGATGATGCGCCCGGCAAATCTACTGTAGTCCCGCCGCTCCGCCGGCGGGACGTGCTGCAGCGAGCGGCCCCGCTTGTGAGTACAGCACCTCCGTAATCGTCCCGTCGGCGGAGCGACGGGACTACAGTTCCTGTGAGACCCTCATGACAACGAACATTCCCGGCCCGGTCGCTCCACCCAAACGCATCCTGATGGGGCCTGGTCCCAGCGACATTCATCCGCGAGTCCTGCTGGCGATGGCCGCGCAGACGGTCGGGCACCTCGATCCGTATTTCCTCCAGATCATGGATGAGACGCAGACGATGCTGCGGCAGGTGTTTCGCACGCAGAACAAGTTGACGCTGGCCATCAGCGGGACCGGTAGCGCGGGGATGGAAGCCGTGGTCTGCAATCTGATCGAGCCGGACGACAAGATGATCGTCTGCGTCAACGGCGTCTTCGGCGGACGCATGGCCGACGTGGCCGGCCGGTGCGGGGCTGAGGTCATCAAACTGGAGCGACCGTTCGGCGAGATCTTCTCGTCGGACGAGATCGAAGCGGCAGTTAAGCAACACCGCCCGAAGGTGCTCGGCATCGTGAATGCCGAGACCTCGACCGGGGCCTCGCAACCGGTGGCCGACATCGCTCGCATCTGTCACGCGAACGGAGCGCTGATTGCGGTCGATTGCGTGACATCACTCGGTGGCCAGCCGGTCGAAGTCGATGAGTGGCAGCTTGACGGCGTCTACAGCGGGACTCAGAAATGTCTGAGCTGTCCACCGGGGCTGGCTCCCGTCACATTCAGCGACCGCGCGGTGGCCGCGATCGACGCGCGGAAGACAAAAGTGCAAAGCTGGTATCTCGACATGCAAATGGTGAAGGACTACTGGGGCAGCAACCGCGCCTATCACCACACCGCGCCGATCAACATGAACTACGGCCTGCATGAGGCGCTGCGGATCGTGCTGGAGGAGGGCTTGGAGGCTCGCTTCGCCCGCCACCAGCGAAACCATCTCGCCCTAAAGGCCGGCCTGAACGCGATGGGCCTGCAGTACGCAGTGAAGGAAGGCCAGCAGCTTCCGATGTTGAATGCCGTCCTGATTCCGGCAGGAGCCGATGACGTGGCCGCTCGCAAACAGTTGCTCAACGAATTCGGCATCGAGATCGGCGGTGGGCTCGGCCCCATGAAAGGGAAGACGTGGCGCATCGGCCTGATGGGCGTTGCCAGCAGTCCGCCCAATGTCCTGGTGTTCCTCGCGGCACTCGAAAAATGCCTGCTCGATCAGGGGTTGAAGGTTCCTGCGGGAGCGGGTGTCGGGGCGGCGAACGTTGCGTACCGGTCGGCTTGATTGAGCTGTAGCCACCGCTACTTTGATACTTTTCCTCCCGATCCGGCGGCTGGATGAGACTTTATGATGCCAGGCCTCGGGTTGTCGCCCTTTGGAAATGGCCGGAACGGTCAGGAAAACTTTCCGGCCGAGTGTACTTCTGCCGATGAATCCACTTGACGGTTTCGATGCGTGGACGGTAGCCTGCTCCCACATCAACCGGCCCAGCCACGTTGACCTGCCTGAAATCCCGCGAATGAACCTGCCTGAATCGCGAGCCGAGCCAACTACGGACGAATCGCGAACAACAAACCTTGGTTCTACCTCGGACCTGCGATCCCGTTGGTTTTGAACGAGACCTTCCGATGTTGGTCTCGCTGAAGCGCTATCTGACCCGCCCTCCTGTTACTTCGGAGACTCCGTCATGACTCAGTCCTGCAATCCGGGCCATTTCTCGAAACTGAATCGCCGCGGCTTCCTGTCCGTTGGTGTGCTCGCGGGAGCGGGCCTCACATTACCCGACTTGTTGAGAAACAACGCCGCCCGCGCCGACCTCAAGAACTACAAGAACTTCGAGGGAACCGCGAAGTCCGTCATCCATATCTATCTGCCGGGTGGAATGGCTCACCAAGAGTCATTCGATCCCAAGCCACACGCTCCGATCGAGTATCGCGGTGAGATGGGGCAGGTTGCCACGAAGATCACCGGCGAGTTGTTTGGTGACACGCTGGGAAAGACCGCCGCCGTCGCTGACAAGTTGACAGTGATTCGATCGTTTACGCACGGCGAGGCCGCTCACGAACGCGGTACGCACAACATGTTCACCGGTTATCGGCCCAGTCCGGCGTTGCAGTACCCCTGCATCGGTTCCGTCATCAGCCACGAGTACGGTCCGCGAAACAACCTGCCGCCCTATGTCTGCGTCCCCAGCATGCCGACCGAGTTTGCCGGAAGCGGCTATCTGAGTTCGGCGTTTTCACCGTTCAGCCTTGGCAGCGACCCGGCCAACGCGGGCTTCAAGGTCCGCGATCTCGACCTGCCGAACGGCGTCAATGACAGCCGTTTCGCCACTCGTCGGTCGGCACTCGAAGCGGTCAACGCGCACTTTCAGAAGAAAGAGAATTCGGATGACCTGACTGCGATGAACACGTTCTACGACCGCGCTTACGCCCTGATCAGTTCGCCCCAGGCTCGCGAAGCGTTTGACATCGAAAAGGAAACGCCAGCGGTGCGAGACGAATACGGTCGCAACACGGCCGGTGCCCGCATGCTGCTCGCGCGACGACTCGTTCAGGCGGGCGTGCGACTCGTCAATCTGACCTACGGTGGCTGGGACATGCACACCGGCATCGTTGCCGGCTTCCGCAATCAGATGCCGGCGTTCGATCAGGCGTTCTCGACACTGATCCGCGACCTCGATCGCACCGGGCTGTTGAAGGACACGCTGGTCATGGTCTCGTCCGAGTTCGGTCGCACGCCCAAGATCAACGCTCAGGCGGGACGCGATCACTACCCGAAATCGTTCAGCGTCGTGTTGGCCGGAGGCGGCATCAAGGGTGGCTACATCCACGGCTCGTCGAACTCGACCGCCTCGGAACCCGAAGAGTTGGCGATGGGACCGGAAGACCTGTTCACGACGGTCTACCACTGCATGGGCATCGTCGCCGACAAGGAACTGATGGCTCCCGGCGATCGCCCGATCGAAATCGTTGACGGCGGCAAGGTCATCAAAGATTTGTTGGCTTGATTTGTCTGCGACCAAGAGCCACCCGTGTCCCTCAACGCGGGTGGCTTTGCATTCAGACACAAAGGAGTCGCCTAAAGATGATGCGCCCGCCAAAAG
>JAYUFF010001149.1:0-8076 GCA_043738825.1 Schlesneria sp. | reverse complement strand
GTGGCCGTGCGAGGACGTGAAGGCTGTTTTCCACTCTCACGGCCACGTCGAAGCTCCGTGACCGTGGCACCCCATTACCGAGATTCAACAAGGCGATGGCCCTGCCGGAGTCCCGACGAGGCACACTTTGTCAACCGGCTGCTAGTGCTTTGTCACAGCTTGATCTTGGGGGTGGTGCCACGCTCGCCAGAGCGTGGGGTCAATCCAGCGTCTCGCCCACGTTCTGGCGAACGTGGCTACGACAACAACCCCCATTCTTAGCTGTGACACGGCACTAGCATCGGTTCAATCGGCACGACCCGACTTTGGGGCCGAGTCCCCTCGGTCCCGGACCATTTCTGAAGTCGAGTCTTGCCGACCGTGAAACCGCACTCCTAGAATCATGCCTGACTTTGCCGAACGAATGGGATCGTTGACCTGAACGGACGGTCGATTCGCTCTCTCAAGATCCCGATCGGCGGCAAAGACTGATCGACGGTAACGGTCGTGCGAGCCACGTTCAGTTTTCGGGGTCGGTCGAGGCTCGGCAGGACGATGTTCGGCGAATCAGTCTCCTCAAACCGCCGATGACATTCTGGACGTGACGAGTGCGCGAAGGCGGATGATTTGTCGGTCGGTCGAGTTGGCCGTGTCGATCCGTTGAGTTATGGCGGTTTGTGAATCGGCCGGGTCGAGTGGCAGGTTTTGAGCGGAGTGCGGTCATCATGGCGATCAGTAAAAAATACCTGAGTCTCGAAGAAGCCGCCGGCCTGCTGAAACTCAAGAACGACGAGTTGGTTCGCTTTCGCGAGAAGGGCGAGATTCGCGGCTTCGCCGATCGTGGCACCTGGAAATTCAAGGCCGACGATGTCGAGGAGTTCCGTCGCCGCCGCCAACCCGACTCGGACCCCGACGTGCCGATCATGAGCGACGACGATCTGGGTGAGCGGTTGATGAGCGACCCGGACCTGCAAACGTTCAGCAGTTCGGAGAATGCGCTCGACGAGGACGACGAGCTCGGTCGTCAGGCCACCGTGATCCGCAAGGGGCGCGAAAGTTCGTCGGATAGCGATGTCAGATTGGTGCTCGATGAGGGCCTCAAGGGACGGCTGACAGGCAGCAGTGGCGAATTGCCCGTCTTGGACATGGGCAAGTCCGACAGCGATGTCCGTCTGGTTGGCGATTCGTCTCCCCGCCTGAAGCCGGACAGCGACAGTGATGTCAAGTTGGTGAATCCGGTGGCACTGAATCCCGATTCCGACAGCGATGTCAAACTCGTCAGCTCCTCGGGAGCGGGTTCCGGACTGCGCATGAGCGACTCTGACAGCGATGTCCGTCTGTCGAATTCGGACAGCGATGTCCGATTGGCTCCTCTGACGGAGAGCGACAGCGATGTCGCGCTGTTGCCTCCGCTCGCCGGATCGGGAGTCGGCGGCAAGGGGACTCTGGACCTCGGCATGGGTGAGACCGACGGCGGTTCGGGAGGCTCTGCGCTGTTCGATGCCGATGACGACTCGTCCATCGTGCTGCCGGGTGACAGCGGCATTCGCCTGAGCGGTGACAGTGGCATCCAACTCCGCCAGCCCGCCGACAGTGGGATTCTGCTGGAAGGAGACGACAGCGGGATTCAGTTGAGTGGCGGCGACAGCGGCATTCGACTCAGCAGTGACAGTGCCATCCGACTCGGAGGCGACAGCGGTTTTCGGCTCGCACCGCTGGGAGGCAGCAGCAAGAAGCTGAAGGCGGGCAGCAGCAAGAATCTCAAGGGTCGCAAGGCTGTCGATGACCTCGATTCCACCTCACCGATGCTGCTCGCCCAAGGCGATGACGACGATCTGAACCAGACTTCGCCGATGCTGCTCGGCCAGGACGAGGATGATCTGAGCGGCACGGCTCTCGAAATGCCCCTGCTCTCGGAAGACGAAGGCGGATCGGGCGCGAGGCGCGGTGCCGTCGTCATGTTCGACGACGATGATGCCGACGATGCGACGGGGACGCTCGCCAAGAAGGGCGGCAAGAAGAAGGCGAGCGGAGATTCGAGTTTCGATCTCGACGACGAACTCAGCGCCGATGACGATGAACTCGAAGTCAGTGACGAGGTGCTGGGTGAGGACGACGAACTCGAAGACCTCGACGCCTTCGATTCCGATGACGATGAGTTCGACGAGAGCTTCGAGGCGGGAGCCAGCCAGATCGGGTTTGGCCGCCGTCAGGACAAGGTTGTGGTTCCGCAAGAGGCTGAGTGGGGAACCGGCTTCTTCCTCGGATTGCTGGCCTCCTCGTTCGTGTTGATGGCGGGAGCGCTCTTGTCAGTCGATCTGCTGCGCATCACCTGGGCCGGCAACGAATCGGCCGTCTATCAGGGCGAACTGATCGGCCTGTTCGCCGGGCTGTTCCAGTAAGACAGCCACGGAAACCGACCGGACACATCGAAGCCTGAAGCGCGAGCGAAGGAACTTTCTAATGCTTTGTCACACCTAAGAATTGTGGTTGTTGTCGTAGCCACCGTCGCCAGAACGTGGGCGAGACGCTGGATTGACCCCACGCTCTGGCGAGCGTGGCTACCCCAAGATCAAGCTGTGACAAAACACTAAGTTTTCCTTCGCTCGCGTTTCAGGCTTCGATTGTTAGATCACTTCCTTGCCGCGGCCCAAGTCGAACTCTCCAGCAACTTCGGCGGAATCCACCGATTCCCGCCTGAGAGTCCCTTCATTCGAGGGTTGCTCTCCGTCCAGGCGGCAGGTTTTGCCGCAGTCTTCCGACGGTCGGGGCATTCCCGCCGATTCCTCCACGGCCAACCGGGATTTCGCTCAAGAGTCCTCTTGGCGAGCCGTGAATCGGCTTCTATAAACCGCCTCGCAATCGCGTCCCGGTTCGGCATCCATCGCGGGAACTTTGGATGCCGCATTGGAGCGGTTGGCACGTCAGTGGTCTTTCTCCCCGGTTTCTCACATCAACTGAACGATGGCGGTGACGACACCCGATTCGGGCGTCGCGGGCTGGTCGTGTGCGATCTTTGGTCGCATGCGTTGGCGTCGCGTTTCGTGCCGGGTCCGTGCGTTGCGAGCTGCGCATTTCGCCCAGGAGTTCTCGATGTCTCGCTGTACTCGGACCTGTTTTTTGTTGACTCTCTCACTGTTCGCGGCGGCTCCGCTCGGATGCCGCCACGCACCGCGAAACGCTCTCCAGCAGAGCCAGCTTCGCGCCCACCAGCTCTACCAGCAGAACAAGATGCTGGCCAATGGCATGAGCATGAATCAGGCTCAGCTCGCCGCCGAAAAGGCGCGGATCGAACAGCAGTATCTGGCGACCAAGCAGAGCCTTGATGCGGCCAACGCCCGCCTCGAAAACTTGCAGTCTTCCAACGGCCAGCTTGAAGACCGGATGAAGAATCTGCTCGTCACCAACCGCCCCGGCAGCAACCCGCTGTCCGACGATTCCACCCTGCGGATGAAACGGCTCAGGGAGAAGTACCCCGATTTTGAATTCGACCCGCAGACGGGTGTCAGCAAGTTCTCGACGGACCTCCTGTTCAACACGGGCAGCGACGACATTCGGCCCGAGGCGCTGAAGGTGCTCAACGAGTTTGCCTCCATCATGAATCAGTCGGATGCCAGGCACCTGAAGGTGTTGGTCTCGGGCCACACCGACGATCGGCCCGTCTCGAAGGCCACGACGAAGGACAAACACGGCGACAACATGGGCCTGTCGGCTCACCGCGGGTTGTCGGTCGTGCGGGCACTCCGCAAATCGGGCCTCGATGAAAAACGCATGGGCGTCTCCGGCTACGGCATGCACCAGCCGGTCGAGGCCAACAAGAACGAAGCCTCTCGCTCGAAGAACCGCCGCGTCGAAATCTACGTCCTCGCCCCGGATGCCTCGGTCGCCGGTTGGGATCCCGATTCCGAACTGCGGTGACGATGCGAGGCATTTGACACAGGCGGCACCACAAATCACTCAGCCCGGCTTCTTTCGGAAGTCGGGCTGTTTTCGTTTGGAGGTCCGGTCCAATACTAGCCCGACGCGCGAGCGAGGGCTTCGCGTACACCGTGCGTCCAGCCCTCGCTTGCGCGTCGGGCTAGTACTTTGTCACAGCTTGATCTTGGGGTAGCCACGCTCGCCAGAGCGTGGGGGCAATCCAGCGTCTCGCCCACGTTCTGGCGAACGTGGCTACGACAACAACCCCCATTCTTAGCTGTGACACGGCACTAGTGAGAATGGATTGAGCCGGTCCATGACTCAAACTAACTGGGCGAGAACCGCTTCGTCCTCACATGAGTCTTCCTCGGCGAGGCTCTTGCCCATCAGAGCCTGCTTACCCTGCGGCGTCAGTTGGTAGCGCATTCCCGCGTCGCGGCCCGACAGGTCGAACTTGAGGAACCCGAACGCGATCAGCTTGCCGTGGATCGACGGCAGCGCGGCCGAGTCGATCGTCTCCACCTCGATCACGCGAGGAATCCAGCCGTCAAACTCCGGCGACTGCTCGCGCGCCCGCGTTTGCAGGTCGTGATAGACCTGGAGCGCCACCCGCCACTCGGGATGCCGTCGCAACTGTTCGAGTTCAAAGTCGTCCACCATGCCCGTTGGTATCGGCCCGCCCGCGAAGCCCTTCCCAGCGGCAGCGACTTCGCACGCGCGATCCCTTCCCCCGGCAGGCCCTCGCACATCGGATCGACTGGAATCTTCGGACGAGTCGATCAGTCGTCACGTAGTGGTGCCTGATAAACCTCACAATTCGGCAAAGCCAGCCGAAGTTGAGAGATGGCGTATTCTGATAATCCAGAGACACGCAGTTGGCGAATCGACTGGAGTTGAGAAAGATCAGGCACTGATGCGTCGGTGATCTTCGTGTTCTCAAGTCCCAGTTTTCGCAGCTTCCTGAGATTCAACAACAGTGGCACGAATTCGTCCGCAAACGGGGATCGTGACAGGTCTAATCGTTCGAGGTCTTGAAGTTCTCCAAGATAGCGAAGGCCCGAACCACACACGTTTGTTCCTTCAAGATCTAGGATGCGGAGCGATTTGTGGGAGTTCATGGTTTCCAGATCGCTGTCATTCACCGATGCCCCACTCAGAAGAAGGACTCTCAAGTGTGTCAGTTTGCTAAGCCGTCGCATGCCATCTCTCGGAATGTCGCAGTTCATGATTCCGAGGTTCTGCAATTGCGTCAGATTGGCCAAAGTCTCCAGTAACGGCTCAGGCGTTTCTGAAAACTGTCGCGAGGGCGTTTGAGAATTTGTCCCAGAGCCATAGACATGCAGCGTCTTGAGCGCGGGCAGCCGATGCAACTCGCGAAGAATGTCGGGATCTGAGCTTTGGCTGTGAACGAGACGAATATGGACGACCCGATACCATGCCCAGCGACTGCGAATCCAAGGCGGTAGGCGGTGCAAAATGGCGGTCGGAATCAACTCAACAACACTGAGATCAACTCCTTGACTCTCCAGATTCGCCGCTGCCTCCGACTCATCGCCACGCCAGCCAATCCATAACACCCATGCGAACAAAACTGGCAGACAGCCCAACATCGCCCACTGCCAGTAGGCCACTCGACGCAGTCGTTTGCTGATTGAGTCCCACATCGTTGAACCTCGGCATCGTCACATGTTCGTCTTCGCGTCGGAGGCTTCTCCGAGGACCGCGTTGAGGGCGGTGTTCAGCGTGCCGTCGTGGCGGTGGTCTTTCGAGTAGATGCGGAAGACGCAGAAGCTGATCGGCAGCGCGCGGAACAGGTCGTCGTCAGACAACTCCTGCGGCGTCCCGACGGCCGGATCGAGCAGATAATTTTGACCTCCCGCCGGGAGACGGCCACTCGGGCGGTGATAGTGCTTGGCCACATCGATCTTGAGCGGCAGTTCCCTCAAGTCGGCGGGCAATCGTTCACGGACACGCTTCAGGACGAGGTCGGGTTCGGAAATGATCGACGTTCGTTCGGCGCTGCCCGAGTGGAAGTTGAGCGTTCGCTCGCAGGCCATCTTCCATTGAACCTGCCGCGCCAAAACCTGACGCCAGCGTTGGCCGAGATCCTTCAACTGCGGGTCGGTCGCGTCGGCCCAGCGCTGGACATCGACGAGGAACGACGATTCGGTGAACTTGCGGTACTCATCGAGCTTCTCCAGCGGATTGCCTTGAAACAGATGCGGCATCGTTTCGGGGAAGAGCTCTTCCAGCGAAAGATCGACCGAGCGAACCGTCCGGTGGAAGTAGACCGTGCGGAACAGATTGGCCCGCGTCTCGATGAAGTTGATCAGCGTCGGCAGCCCGCGCGCGTGAATCGTCAGACCGGCCGAGGTGAAGAACGTGTAGTGCAGGATGCGATTCAGATCGAACGCCTTCGTGTTGTAGCCGGTCATGTAGGCGTCGCGCAGGACGAAGTCCATGTTGTCGACCGTGTAGATGCCGCTGAACATCGACCGCAGCTTCCTCAGCCAGTCGGGATGTCCCTCTTCGGCGGCGGGGTCTCGCTTCGGACGGCGGATCAGCCACGCGATCTGGTGCGGGTCAAGCTCCTCCAGCGGCTGCAACTTGCCGGTCGGGTTGCGGCGGATGCGACGGAGCAGGTCGCCCAGTTCCTGCTCGATCACCGCGCCGCCAATGTCTTCGTGCGTGACGCCGAACTGGTCGAGATAGTGATCGTCGAAGAAGTGCCCGAATGGCCCATGCCCCACGTCGTGCAACAGCGCCGCCATCCGGAGCAGGCTCTCCACGTAAGCGCGGCTCGGCACGTTGCGGGTCGAATCGCAGAGCGACTCGTACCAGCGATCGATCGCGACCGACGCGAGATGCATCGCGCCGAGAATGTGCTGAAACCGCATGTGCTCGGCCGACGGAAAGACCCACCACGCCGTTTGAAGCTGGTGAATCTGCCTCATCCGCTGCACCCACGGATGGTCGATCACGTCCTGCTCGGCTGCCTCGCCCTCGGGCAGTCCGGATCGCGCGATGAACGGGATGTACCCGTGAATCGGATCGTGCGACAGACTTTCGTTGACGAAATCGCGAGCCATCGGCGGGCCTTGGGGAAGAAGGGGTCAGGGGGCAGGTATCAGGAGTCAGAAGTCAGGAAGCGGGGAGCAGAATACAGGAGTCAGCAGCGGGCAGACAGGGGAGACGGCCCGCTTCGGCAGCGTCTTCAAAGTAGCCATCATCGCTCCGCGTGATGAGCCTTGTGAGATCGGGCGTCCAATTGTGAAAGGCTCATCACGCGGAGCGATGATGGCTACTTTGGGCAGCACAGGTCCGATTGGCCGTGCCATTCGTGATCGATACCGCGCATCAGCAGGGCACAGTCGAACTCAATCGAGCCTTTGGGAAAGAGTGATTCGTCATCGAAGAAGCTGGAGCGGACTTCCTCGACGGCCAACGGCTCGACCGACCAGTTGCGGCAGCGGAGTTCGAGGCCCTGAAAGCGCGAGGCATCTGGTGTCGCCGAGTAGCCGAGCGACCCGGCCTGATAGAACGCCGATGCCTCTTCCAACGATTGGAACATCGACGATGCGGGCAGCTTGTCCGTGCGATGGCCTTTGACCGACATCGACGTGTCACGATCATCACTTTGCAACGCGACCTCGAAGTGATCGGCCGTCTCCTTCACCGTGAACGTCGCATGGTTGTGGAGGCCCGGAAAGATGCGACCTCCAGCCAGTGCGTTCAGCCACGAGTTCGTATCGCGCCGCCGGACGTAGACCCCCTCGCGCGTGATGCCGTTCTCGTCCCACTCGACCGCTGTTCGGTGAGCGGCGTTCTCGGACGAGATGCCACACCACGCAGGCAGGAATGCCGGGCGAACCTGCTTGAGCCGGATCAGGCAGATGCCGACCAGGCCCTCACCCCGAACGATCTTCGGCCGGAAGGGGGCTGGGACTAGCGGAGCCAACACGCGCGGATCGACCCGGTAGTTGACGAGGATCCTGCGGTCGATGAGACCGCGAATGACGGGAATCTTCATGAGCGTGTTCTCCTGCGTTCTAACCGTAATCGGGCGGGCAGCATAACATGCCGACCAGGGTCAATGCCTTTTTCAATTTGGGTGCCACGGTCACGGAGTCCTCGACGTGGCCGTGTGAAGAGGTGAAGGTGGTTTTACAATCTCACGGC
>JAYUFF010001148.1:0-3070 GCA_043738825.1 Schlesneria sp. | reverse complement strand
AAGCCCAGCCTGGATGAGGTCGCGAGCCGCCACGATGTGAGGCATCGAACGCTGCTGAGTCCCCACCTGCACGATCCGCTGGTGTTTCTGAGACGCCTCCAGCAGCGCGGCCCCTTCGGACAGATCGTGAGTCAGCGGCTTCTCGACATACACGTCCTTGCCCGCCGCGCACGCGGCCAGAGTCAGCGGGGCGTGCCAGTGATCGGGAGTCCCAATCACCACGGCGTCGATGAGCTTGTCATCGAGCACCCGCTGCCAGTCCTTCACGACGACCGCTTTCTCATCCGCCAGCGGCTTGGCGAGACCAATCGGATGATCCCAAATGTCGCACAGCGTCGTGATCTTCACACCGGGGATGGTCCGCAGCGACTCCATCAGTTTGCGGCAACGGCCTCCCACCCCAATGCAGCCGACGCGAATCGTCTCATTCGCGGCGAAGGCCCGTTCGGGTGAGAAGATCGCGGACGAAGCAGCAAGCACTCCGGCCGTTTGCAGAAATTCGCGACGAGTCGGACTGGTCATGGTGAGCCTTTCTTGAGGGTGCGTGTTTCGAGTTCGACTTGAGCGGCGAGCGACTTCGCACAAGCGTCGCCGTTCTATTTTTGGAGTGCGGAGATTCATCACCGCTTTCCATTCTGGCTTGGCCGACGGATTGCTGACCACCCCGCGTGCGGCGGTGTCCTTCCACAGTTTCAACCCACGCGAGAAAACAAAGCGGCGATGAATCGCAGCAGTCCAAAATAATGGGCAACAGTCGAACTTACGCCAGCCAGCGCTGCGTCCCGTCTTTGTGAATCACTTCCATCATCGGCCGTTCCTCGCCGGGAATCAGACGCCACGTCAGCGGAGTGACTTCCGTTTCCAACAGGTCAGGCTGATCGAGAGTCGAGCGACCGACCAGCGCCAGCGTCTCTTCGTTCAATAGGTACAGTTCCAACGACCACGGATCACGGTCCACGATCAGCAACTCGCGCGTGCCGACTTTGGCGTAGAACTCCAGCTTCTCGCGCGATTTGTCACGCGGGCTGACGATCTCGATGGCGAGGTCCGGCCCACCCAGCCAGTGCGATCCTTTGTCGATGGCCTTCGCCCCGTTGAGGAACACGGCCACATCGGGGCAGCGATAGTTCTGCCTCCATTTCGTCGGGCGATCCGTCACGTTGCAGCCAGGGAACACTTGGCCGAGTCCGGCGTCGGAAATCAGAAATTGGCAAAGGGATGCCAACCGCATCACAAGTCCCTGGTGCTGGTTGTTCGGCATTACATTCATGATGTAGACCCCGTCCCAGACCTCGTCATACCGATCCGCGCCCCACGCCCGCCGACGACGCAGGAGCTGACGCTGCAAATAGGGATCGTTGAGCAGGGCCACCATGTTCGACACTCCCGGACGCGAAACGAACGAATGCGATTGTGTGGAGGACGAGCAAGACTGTCCAGACTGACGCCTCGTTCGCGGAAGCGTGCGGCAACACGAAGCACCCTGATTGCACTCAGTCGCTGAGATACCGGATTCTCCAAGCGATCAGTCCGTGCAGACAGGCGGAAATCGCAATCGAGCCGAGCAGCAGGGACGCGATCAGCGGAGCGGTCGGCAGTCCGAATCCCATGGAGAAGACGAGGCTCCGCGAAAATTCGAGTTCGAGTTGTGAGGCCACGACTCCCATCAACAAGGCCACCGTCCAAGTGAACCGTGGAAAGAGAACAGAGACCAGCGTCGCGACGTGGCAGCCGACCATGACAATGCTCGCAAAGAACAGCATGTCGAGGCCGGTCGAGCCGTAGTTTCCGAAGCGGGCCAGATAGACGCTGACGAACGCCACCCAAGCCCATCCGGGCGCGAGTGCCAGGAACGCACCCGCCAGCTTGCTGTAACAAATCTGTGATCGCGTGAGGGGCAGGAACTGAAGTGAGCCCCACGTTTGCTCGCGGACCTCGCGCTGGAACAACTGCGACAGAACAATGGCCGTGTCCCATCCGACCATTCGCAGTGCGACCTCGTGGGTGAACCGCCAGGCCAAAAGACTCGGCACGCCCGAAATGCTCAACCCATAGCAAAGGCTGACCGTCGGATAGGCCACCAGTCGCAAAACGAACCAGCGCCAGCCACCCGCCGTCAGGTGAAAGTCTTTCCAGAACAGGGCCATCGCCCCCGTTTCCCAACGTCGGCGCGGTCGCCTGGACGCCGCCCGGGCAGTCGCAACTGAAACGGATGCCGCGCGTCGTTCAAACGCCAACCAACTCGCTCCGAGTGCGATGAGTCCGATCAACATCTGCCAAGTCTGCACAGTGGACCACAGCGATGGTGACGTGTTGCGAGTCTCAAGCAATCGGGCGGCGTCTCCGAAGGCGCTGAGGGAGCGGAAGGCGCTCAGAACGGCATCCAAACTCGACGAGTTCCAGCTCGGCCAAGCCCAGCGGATCAACGAAGCAATCGCCGACGGTCCCGAAAACCAGACGCCGAACAGCACGAACGATGTCAGCACCGCACGCGGACTCGTCTTCGAGACAACCGAGATCAACAGCCCGATGCTCGCGACTGTGGTTGGGAAGATCGACGGGCTGATCGAGTTGAATCGCGCCGTCCACATAGGTTCCGGTCATTGTGGTCACGGACAGGCTCCTGAATGAGTCGGTCATGAGATTTGTCTTTAAGTAGCCATCGTCGCTCCGCGTGATGAGCCTAGCAGGTGCGACTTCCAATTGGTTCCGCACAGGCACGATTCGAGTGTCATTCCGGAGAGCGTTATCCTTCGAAAGAGCGTGAATCGGACTTCGGCGTCGTCCGCGTAAGGCTCATCACGCGGAGCGATGATGGCTACATTGGTCCGACCGACTCAGGCAGGTTGAAAACCTACCCCACGGTCACGCGATGATCTGCTGAATCGGCGTTCCGAAGTCGATCTCCAACCGCTTGTGGCCGGGGATTTCGAGGCGTTTGTGGTCGAGGCCGAGTTGGTGCAGGAGGTGACGTACCTGACCGACGTGGCCGGCGACCGCTTGAGCCGCGAATATGGCGATGCCGACGCCGTCGAAACACTGGCCCGCACCGGTGCAACGCTGGAGCAGG
>JAYUFF010001147.1:0-3073 GCA_043738825.1 Schlesneria sp. | reverse complement strand
AAGAGTGCCTCGCCGTGCGACATCACACCGATCATCCGTTTGTGTTGGACGAGAACGTCGACAGTCTCGACATGCTGCTGCGAGCGAAAGCCGATCTGGCGCTGGACGTCGCCAATCTGAAAATCAGTAAGCTGGGCGGCCTGACGAAAACGAAACAGGTTCGCGATCTCTGTGTCAGCATGGGGATCGCCATGACTCTGGAAGACAGTTGGGGAGGCGACATCACGACGGCTGCGATTGCTCATCTGGCTCACAGCACGCCCGAAGAATTCCGATTCACGAGCACCGACTTCAACAGCTACGTCACGGTCAGCACGGCGGCTGGAGCACCTCAACGCGAGAATGGCTTCATGTCCGCGAGCACTTCGCCGGGGCTGGGCATCGAGCCGAAGATGAGCGTGCTCGGCAAACGTGTCGTGGAGGTGATTTGAACCTCGTAGAAGTTTTGGACTGCGGCAGCCTGCTGCCGCTTTCCGTCCAACAGCCTGTTGTTGGACGATCTGTTGCATGCTCCGGCCTCACTCCCGGCAGCAGGCTGCCTGGGACAAAGCGGCAGCAGGCTGCCGCAGTCCAAAAACACAATCCGAAAACCCTTTGGTGAGGAATCGCGATGAACTCAAACATATTTCAGGGCTGCGTCCCAGCGCTGATGACGCCGTGCCTAGCTGATCGCACGCCGAATTATTCGGCCCTGGTGAAGAAGGGGCAGGCCATGCTGGCGGCTGGCATGAATGGAGTCGTGTACTGCGGCTCGATGGGAGACTGGCCGCTGCTGACGGATGAGCAACGACAGGAAGGTGTTCGCCGCCTGACCGAAGCCGGAGTCCCCATCATCGTCGGCACGGGTGCTCAGAATCCCGCGCGAGCCGCCGCACACGCGGCTCACGCGCAGCGAGTTGGAGCGAAGGGCTTAATGGTCATTCCCCGCCTCATGTCACGCGGAACTTCTCCGGCGGCTCAGCGAGCTCACTTCGCTGGCATCCTGGCAGCGGCACCCGAACTGCCCGCCGTGATCTACAACAGCCCCTACTACGGGTTCGAGACCAAAGCGGACTTGTTCTTCGATCTGCGGCGCGAGTTTCCGAATCTCGTCGGCTTCAAGGAATTCGGCGGCGCGGATTCTTTGAGTTACGCCGCCGAGCACATCACTCACGCCGACAGCAACGTCCTGCTGATGGTGGGCGTGGATACGCAAGTGTGTCATGGCTTCATTCGCTGCGGTGCCGTTGGTGCGATCACCGGAATCGGGAATTGCTTGCCGCGCGAAGTGCTGCACCTGATCGCGCTTTGCAAACTGGCTGCGGCCGGTAACGTCGAAGCCAGACGATTGGCGAGAGAACTGAAAGATGCCCTCTCCGAGTTGTCCCGTTTCGACGAAGGGCCGGACCTGGTGCTGTACTACAAGTATCTGCTCGTGCTGCTCGGCGACGCCGACTACGAATTGCACTTCAATGAATCCGATCGGCTCTCGCCCAGTCAAAAGCACTTTGCCGAAGCGCAACTGAAACT
Organism: Schlesneria sp.; assembly: GCA_043738825.1. Lineage (GTDB taxonomy): Bacteria > Planctomycetota > Planctomycetia > Planctomycetales > Planctomycetaceae > Schlesneria. The sequence continues at coordinate 1,564 of JAYUFF010001147.1, read as the reverse complement.
CTTCCAACAGTGGTGGAACAACTGGGCGGGAAAGTCGTATCGCGAGTGATCTCTGGGTAGCCACGCTCGCCAAGAGCGTGGGGGATTCGCGGAAAGCCCACGCTCTTGGCGAGCGTGGCGACAGACCTCTTTAATTCGCAAAGTTGTCGCAGTTGAGTCAAGTTTTGCAATTCATTCGCGCTCCACTTAATTCGCGCGGCCAAGCTGCTTTTCGCCGCGCGAATCAAGTGGAGCGCGAATGAGGAGTCGTTCTGAGGCAAAGCCTCGCTGGACTCTTCAATGCGAGGATCACGATGAGGAATCATCGCTCAATGGATGAATCACGCAGGCAGGATTTTACGGCCCACAGAACAGGCCGGATGATTTTGGGGACACTGATTTCGGTTCTACTGATCGGTACGGCCTCGGCGGAACCCGGCGACCCGGCTCTGCCCGGCAATCACCCGCTCACTCAGGCTCAGGCGGGAGATGTGCTGATCTCGGAACTGCGATGCGCCGCGTGTCACAGTGGCGTTCAACGAGGTTCACTGCCAGAAAAGTTGGCTCCTGATTTGTCCGAAGCCGGTGCGCGAATCTCACCCGAATACCTCCGGCGATACCTCGCATCTCCATCGTCGGCTCATCCGGGAACAACCATGCCGGACGTGTTGACGTCGCAACCGGAGGCGGAACGAGACCGGATCGCTGAAGCTCTGACTCACTTTTTGATCGCCCAGTCGAAGACCGTCTTTCAGACTGAAGCAACCGAGCCGATTGATCTTCAGCAAGGCAAAGCGCTGTTTCACTCGGTTGGCTGCGTTGCCTGTCATGGTCCGAAGGAAGCTCCGCCGCAGGTGAAGAAACGAAATGACGAGGATGACGACGACGAGGACAAAGCCGTCGCCGCGAAAAAGGCCATCAAGCCAATGGCCGTCCCACTGGGGCATGTCGCCGCCAAGTACAGCGTGAAGTCGCTCGGCGAGTTTCTGTTTCAGCCGTTGCGCGTCAGAAGCTCCGGACGAATGCCGGACATGAAGCTGACCCCCGCAGAGTCGCTGGCCATTGCTGGCTATCTGGCTGGGGAGCAGACGCAACAGGCAAAGGCGCTTGTCCCACAGGAGCCGTTGGTGGCGAAAGGAAAAAAATACTTTCAGGATCTGAACTGCGCTGCGTGCCATTCGCTCCCCGGTATTGCGGCGGCTCCTCTGATTGGTTCATTGAGAAACGCGGATCTGTCTCGCGGCTGTTTGTCCAAGACGAGTAGCCGGAGTCCTCGGTTCCAACTCGAAGACGCGCAGGTTCAGGCGATGATCGCATCGCTTCGGGAAGAACCGACTGCCGACTCGGACAAAGTTGTGGCGGCGAAAACGCTGACCGCATTTCACTGCATCGCCTGTCACACTCGCGATGATTTCGGTGGGGTGAACGACACACACAACCCGTTCTTTGCCGGCAGCGATCTGAAGCTGGGAGACGACGGTCGCATCCCGCCGCCGCTCACACTGGTCGGGGCCAAGCTGCAACCGGCCTGGATGAAGAAGGTGCTCTTCGATGGTGAAAGCGTCCGCCATTACATGGCGACTCG
>JAYUFF010001146.1:0-3074 GCA_043738825.1 Schlesneria sp. | reverse complement strand
CTCGCCCCCGTCTTCGGGGGCGAGGGGACAGGAGAAGGGTGAGGGTGAGGGGGCTTCGCTTTCTTCACCAGCCCGACGCGCAAGCGAGGGCTTTGCTCACGACAACGCGAAGCCCTCGCTTGCGCGTCGGGCTGGTTTTGAGACTACTCGCGCCCCAACTGATAGATCGCCAAGATCACGTCCTCGACCGACTTGAGCTTCGTCTTGCCCGATGAAACGGCGTCGATCTTCTCGCGCGCCTCAACCGCGTTGTAGCCGAGGCTGAGCAGCGCCTCGAATGCTTCGTGCAGGACGCCCCGTTCGGCCGACTTGGCCTCGGCCGGAAACTCTCGCGCCACCATCAGTGCGAACTTGGCCATCTTGCGACGCAGCTTGGCAACGATGCGTTCGCTCATCGCGGGGCCGATGCCGGGAAGCAGGCTCAGTTCCTTGAGGTTCTGTTCCTCGATGGCCTCAGCCACTTCGCGAACCGGACGCACCATCGCCCGCAGCGTTTTCTTGACCCCCATGCCATCGACCGAGCAGACCATCTCGAAAAATTCGAGTTCGACATCGGCCAGAAATCCGATCAGCCTCGGGACCAGACGGCCTCCCTGCGTGTTCCCCTCGATGTACTCGATCGTCTTCAGCGAGACCTCGCTCCCCATCAACGCCTGAAGCTGCCGCCGCACGAACTCGGGGATAAAAACCTCGTACTCCAACGCCCCCACTTCAATGCGGGCGGCGGCATCGCCCAGTCGAACCAGTTTGCCGGTGATACGAGTTATCAAAGTGTTTGGTCCTGCCTTGTCTTTTCTTGTGTCTTGTCTGGTCCCCTCTCCCCCGTCTTCGGGGGGAGAGGGTTAGGGTGAGGGGGCTTCTCTTCGCCTTTTGTTCTAATTTCGACTGTCTGAGTTCGCCAAATGTAGGGTGGGCTGTGCCCACCAATCCGCAACCGCTTGTGGTGGGCACAGCCCACCCTACGGAAAGTCAGACAGTCGAACTAACTGCCCGTCCGGTTCGGCCCCGTCAGATTCACCACCCGGCAACTGTGATAGTGGCACAGCGCGACCGCAAACGCATCCGCCACATCATTCGGTTCGAGAACATGGTCGAGACCCAACTCATTGCGAATCGCATGCTGAATCTGTTCCTTCGACGCCTTGCCGCTGCCGGTCAGCAGCCGCTTCACTTCGCGGGGAGCATAATCGACGACGGGCACGCCCGCCTCCGCCGCCGCGTACAGGATGGCCCCGCGCGCATGAGCCATCAGAATCGCCGTCTTCGGGAACTGAGCCGTCGAAAACACCTGCTCGATGGCCAGCACATCCGGCTGAAAATCGGCAATCACTTCCCGCAACCCGCGCCCGATCTCCAGTACCCGCTCGGCCAGCGACAGACTCTGAGTCGATCGAATCACGCCCCCCTCCCGCAACACCGGCCCCTGAGCCGACCGCTCCAGAATCGCATACCCGGTCCGATTCAAACCGGGATCGACTCCCAGCACGCAAGCCGCTCGCGCGACGGCATCGAAGTGAGGAGAAGGCAATGTCACGGTTGGCATCCTTGCTACCGACGAAGTGATGAACAGACTCGAACGAGTCCCCTCGCCCCGGCTCTGCGGGGAGAGGGTTAGGGTGAGGGGGCTTTGGGATTTGGTGGAACGCTCAACCCAAAACGATAGTCATCGAAATGCTCGGCCAAGTCGGAGATGCCGGTATCGACCTCGATCCCGTCCAACGGATCGTGAATCGGTTCAGCCTCCGCCTCGTCCACAGCGGTGATCTCGACGCGGACCTTCTGCTGTTCGGCCAGCGACACCGGGCCGAGCAGTTTCAGCGTCCCATGCTCGTACACGGCGAGAGCTTGTTGAGTCATGGCAAGGTTCCTTGAACTCGGTCAGAGTTAGCCAGCATCCGGTCGGGCAGCATAGCAGATCGCACCAACTCCGCGAGCCGACCGTTCGAGGATGGCAGGGCCATCGCCTTGTTGAATCTGGGGTGATGGGTGCCACGGTCACGGAGCCTCGACGTGGCCGTGAGAGTGGGAAACAGCCTTCACGTCCTCGCACGGCCACGTCGAAACTCCGTGACCGTGGCACCCCATTACCCAGATTCAACAAGGCGATAGCCCTGGGTCGCTGACATCCGCCGGAGTGCCGCCGACAGTGGCAGCGAAATTTTGATGGAGCCTTGGTTCGCGACATCCCGCTCGACAAGTCCACTCGCCACAGCGAGGCGACCAGTTGAAATCGAAGCGCATCGCGAGCAGGTCGGATGCGGTGCGGCCGAAGACTGTGCCGCTGCTGGTCACCGGGTGAATCCCGTCGAACATCACTCGCGTGCGATCGGTCCAGTACCAGTTCATGCCGACGGTCAGGTCGTTGTATTCGCCCTGATGGACATCGTGCCGATTCAGGCGGGACCAGCGCGACTTCGCTTCCCACACTCCAAAGCCCGAGCCGCCGCCACCGTGGGCCAGAAAGAATTTCTTGTTCGGCTTGTTGCGACCGAACTGGGCACCGTGCTGACCGAACCGCTCGAAGATGCGGTTCTCACCCGTCAAGAAGCGGCTGCCGTGGAAATACGCTCCGCACACCGTCCCTCGAAACGATCTTCACTGGAAGTCGCGTCGCGGCTAAAGTTCGCCCGCCAAGGAAGGCTCGGGATCGAGCTGTATTTGTTCCAGGGAGGGAACGTCGTCATGCGAGTCGCCATCTTCGAAGACCACTGTGCGCCGGACTTCGCTCCGATCGCGCTGCTGCGTCCCGTGTTCGAGTTGTTGTGCGGACAGTTCTCGGTGCGCGAGCGGGCGTTGCGGTTCCTGCCGATCGACGACTGGGCCGTCTTCGTGCGCGACGAGTTGGCAGCGGTCTATCGCGAGGAACATCCCGAAGCGCGCGTCAACGATCTCGACTGGCTGCGAGCCGGCCCGACGCTGCTGCTCAACGGACGCTGGCTCGCCGATCCGAAGACTCTGCCGCTGTGCGACCCCGATGCGGCCGGCGTGATCGACGGCTCGGTCGTCTTCCTGACGCTCGACCCGCTCGAACTGTCGCTGCTGACGGGCGACAACTGGGACGACGCCCTCTCGCA
>JAYUFF010001145.1:0-3077 GCA_043738825.1 Schlesneria sp. | reverse complement strand
CCATTCGGAGGCCACCATGAAACGTAAACGAAATGTCCTAGGAACAGCATTCACGGCGGTGCTCGCGCTGGCTGGAGTCACCGGCGCGTTCGCGCAGGACAACGAGTTCAACTCGCTCGTCAAGGAACTCCAGAGCCGCAAGCCGGAGTTCGCCGCGCGCCACCAGAAGTTGCTCGCCGAACGCTACGACTTGTCGGATCGCGCGGCGAAAGGCGTGACCATGTCGCGCGACAAGCCCGTGCAAGAGGGAGTGCGTGCGCGGCTACCGCGAGGAATGACGTGGGAGAAGCTCGCCGCCCTGTCGCCGGACGAGATCAAGAGCAAGGAGCTTTGGCCAGCCGGGTTCTATCCGTTGCCGCATCCGCACCACGAGGCCGGTGGGATGGTGTTTCCCACTCCGCAGATTGATGAGTTGAAGAAGCAAACCGCGCGCGACCTCACGCGCTTCGATCTCGACTACGATCTGCCCAAGCATCTGCTACCGGAGTTTCCCGCACCGATCTATCTGACCACGCGGCTCGATCTGGGCGACGTGTCCAAGGGCCAGTTGGTGACGCTCGCGAACTACTACGCAATCTTCAAGGATGTCCTGAATCCCAAGCAGCTTGAGGGCCTGCGACTGCTGGTCACGCCCTTCCCCCAGGCTCAGTTTAACGCCACCGAGGACCGCCGCTCGCTCCACGCGCACCAAGGCGTTTCCTGCTTTGACTGTCATGCCAACGGCCACACTAACGCCGCCACGCACACCGTGGGTGACATCCGCCCGAACGAGCATCGTCACCGCATCGACACCCCCACGCTCCGGGGCGTGAACGTGCAACGCTTGTTTGGCTCACAGCGTGCGCTCAAGACCGTCGAGGACTTCACGGAGTTCGAGCAGCGGGCCGCCTATTTCGACGGCGACCCGGCGCAGGCCACGCGCAAGGGAGTCAACATTCTAGAACGCGGCAGCCAGGTCCATTTTATGGCTGAGTTCCAAGCCCTGCTCGACTTCCCGCCCGCAGACAAACTCAATGTTTTGGGCCAGCTCGACCCGGCCAAGGCGACCCCGAGTGAGCTTCGCGGCCAGGCGCTGTTCGTGGGCAAAGCGCAGTGCGCCGCGTGCCATTCCGGCCCCTACTACACCGACAACCTGATGCACAATTTGAAGGTCGAACGATTCTTCGAGGAGAAGATGATCAACGGTCGCAAAGCCTCGGTTGATGGCCCGATCAAGACGTTCCCCTTGCGAGGAATCAAGGACTCGCCGCCCTATCTGCACGACGATCGGTTGCTGACCTTGGAGGATACCGTCGAGTTCTTCAATCTCGTACTGGCAACCAAGCTGACGGCAGACGAGAAGGCTGATCTGGTGGCCTTCTTGCGATGCCTGTGAAGAAACGACTGGAATCACCTGACAGTGACCGACGGCTCGAATTCGTTCGGATCGTCCGGTCACTGTAAACATCATTTTAGGAAACGGAAGGCTGCCCATCGCAAAGCGGCCCAGCCCTGTTGTGCGCGGGTCTCCTGACCCCGCACGGGCGACCGATCGAAGGTCTCCTCTTCGCCTTTCGCAGTTGAGTTCGGCGTGAAAGAGAAGCAAGGGAGACCTGTGATCCGGCGGCGGTGGCTCGGTCGGAAGACCGGCCACAACTCATGGAGACCGGCCACAACCGTGGGTCGCACGGTGGAGCTACGCGGCTCGCTGCCGGTGATCGTGCAGGTGGAGCAGCCGCGTTTCCAGCAAGTCGCGTCCTGCGAGAAACTCGACGCCGACTTCCACGGCGTAGAGCGGCGGGCCGTGCCAGGCCGCAGAGCGCAGCTTGACGAAGTCCTTGAGCGTGGTGAGCACGATCTCGGCTCCGGCCTGCCGCGCCGCTTCGGCCACGGCCGCGAGATCGCGGTCGGCGTAGTGGTGGTGATCGGGGAAGACTCGGAGGCGATCCGTGAGGGCTTGTTGTGCGCGGGTCTTCTGACCCCGCACGGGCGATTGACCGAAGGGCTCCTCTCGGCCTTCCTCGTCCCCGACGCTCTCCGAGAACCGCGTTGCCTGTGCGGGGTCAGGAGACCCGCGCACAACAGAATCCGATCGGCCCGGCCCCCTCTCCAACGAGCTGACCGTGCGGGCAAAGCCCTGCGGATTGCCGATGCCGCAGAACGCAAACGCGGTTCGTTCACGCACGGCCTCCAGCGGGAGCGTCTCACCGTGCAGGCCGATCAAGCGGCGCGGGGCGAACGCGATCTCAACGCATTCGTCCGTGCCGCGGACTCGCGCCAGTTGATCGCGCAGCAGGCCACGTTGCTCGGGCGAAATCTGATCGGCCCGCGTGAGCAGGACTAGATCGGCGCGCCTCAACGCGGAGAGTGGCTCGCGCAGCAGGCCGCGCGGCAACAGATGCCCGTAGCCCCACGGCTGCAGCACGTCGATCAGGACGAGATCGAGATCGCGATGCAACCGCCGATGTTGGAATCCGTCATCGAGAATCAGCGTGTTGCATCCGTACTCACTCACCAACCGCCGCGCCGCCGAGACACGATCCGGCTGCTGAAGATGAGGCACTCCGGGACAGAGCCGGTCGAGCACGAGCTTCTCGTCGTTGCCAACGGAGTCTTCTCTCACCACGAGAGAAGCGGCTTTGCCGAGCGAGCGATAGCCGCGACTCAACAGCCCCGGCGTTCGGCCGGCCTCGGTGAGCCAATTCGCCAACCAAGCAGCCAGTGGCGTCTTGCCCGTCCCGCCGGTCGTGATGTTGCCCAAGCTGATGACCGGCACATCAACTCGTGAGGTTCGGAGCCATGCGCGATCGTAAGCCATGTTCCGCAGACTCATCGCCGCGCCGTAACCCCACGACGCCAGATGCAGCCCACCGCGCAACAGCTTCGCCCCGAAATCGTGTCGGCGTCCCGAGAGCAGTTCGTGCAGAGCAGCCTCATCCATGAAGCGGAACTTCCATCCAAAGTCTCACCGTCGTGTGCCACTGGCGACTCAAAGAAACGCCAGTGGCACACGATCATTATTGATCCGCTTAGCCCAACTCAGCCATCCGTTTGCAGATCGCCTCGGCCATTTCGCGGGTGCCGACGGCGGTGGGGTC
>JAYUFF010001144.1:0-3080 GCA_043738825.1 Schlesneria sp. | reverse complement strand
CGTGACCGTGGCACCCGATGCTTTTCACACGGTTACGTCGAAGCTCCGTGACCGTGGCACCCGACGCTGGCAGATGCTCTGGCGTATGGTGTGCGAGTGGAATGACGGTTGAGGCGGCGTTACTCTGCCGGGCCGCAGCTTGTTCCGCTTAGGCGAGCGGCAGAAGATACCTTACCCGAAGCGTCCGGGTTACTGGGCGGGTCACTGGGCGCGATGCAGTGGGTAATTTTTTCCTGCCGCTCGCCTTAGTTTCTTGTTGCGTCCTCATTCGTTCTTACTTGGTCAACGCCATGCACAATTGTGATCGCTCCCATCTCCTGCCAGCCGGACTGCGGCTGGTCACGGTGCTGGTGCTGGCTTGCCAATGGGCCGGCAGCGCCGCCGTGGTCCTGGGACAAACCGAGAAACCGGAGGTTCGGTTTTCGGTCATCCGGACTTCATCCGGCGGCGTGCATGCCTATGCTCCGAACAAGTGGGGATCGCTGCACATCAACCTGGTCAACAATCGCGATGTCCCGCGCGACTTGTTGTGTGCGACCTACTTCGACGGCGCACCGACATTGCAGTATGGTCGTCGCGTGTGGCTGCCTTCCCGATCACTCCTGCGGACCTCGCAGCCGATCCTGATCCCACCGATGACTCCCGCGCAGGGTCAGTCCATCAACTTCCAATCTCTGGTGCTCGACGCCAGCACGTCGGACGAAGTGCTGCTCCGTGACGAAGCGGGCCACATGCTGCATGACGGCGCGATCCTCATCACTCACCAGCCGTCCATTACGGGACTGATTGATGACGCGGCCGATGGCGTCGGTGGGCCATCGGACGACGTTGTCGAACTGGCGGTCGCGTGTCGACTCAACGAAGGACACAGCCGACAATTTGCCTTGCCCTCGAATCTGCAACTGGCTCACGACGAATACAGCCTGCAGGCGCTCGACCACTTGATTCTGGCGAGCAGCAGCCTGGCGAACGATGCCGGCGCGGTCACCTCCGTGCGGCGCTGGCTGTTTGGTGGAGGCAGCTTGTGGGTGATGCTCGACCGCACCGAACCGAGGATTCTGGAACTGCTGCTCGGCGACCGCTTCAACTGTCACGAGGTTGATCGAGTCGGCCTGACGACGGTTCGCATCAACAAAGCCGTGACGGACGCTACGAAGCCGCCGGTCGATGTGACCGACTTCGAGATCCCCGTCGATTTTGTCCGCGTCGCCGTCCGGGACACCGATGTGGCCTACGAAGTGGAGGGTTGGCCGGCCGCCTTCTGGATAAAATGTGGTAACGGCCGACTGCTGGTGACAACGCTGGGCGCCAGAGCCTGGTTGACTCAACCATCCGGGGTCTCTCCGAGCGGACCTGCCAATCAAACGAACAATCCGCCGACACGAGACGACGCCAAACAATTCCAACTCCGCCCGACGGTCCCCATGACGAACTTGGCGACGGATTTTCTGGGAGCACGACTGCCCGAGTTGCTTCCCTCGACGGCGCTCGAGAAACAGGTCGGAGAATACGTTGGCTACTCGATTCCCTCGCGCAGCGTGGTCTTGGGGATGCTGGCGGGAATGCTGCTGCTGTTGGTGGCGTTCGGTGCCTGGATGTCTTCGCGCGGCGCGGTCGAACACATGGGTTGGATCGGCCCGTTGCTGGCGATTCTCGTCGGCGCGGGTCTGCTGCAAGTCGGTCGCTCGAATCGGCACGGCATCTCCGATACCGCAGCGGCTCTGCAATTCGTGCAGCCCATTCCGGGGACGGACGACGTTCAAAGTCACGGAGTCGTGGCCGTCTATCATTGCGAGGGGAGTCAGGCACCGATTCGAGCCACCCGAGGCGGGCGTCTGATGCCCGACATGAGTGGCCGCGACGGAACGGTTCGTCGAATGGTGTGGAGCGATCTCGACACGTGGAGTTGGGAACACCTGCCTCAGATGGCCGGGCAACAGAGTGCGGCCTTTGAAGTTTCCAGTATCGCGGTGCCGCGTATCGAAGCCCGCGCCACATTCACTCCGGCGGGGCTGCAAGGCCGAGTCGTCGGTGTGTCGAAGCTGGCCGATGCCATCCTCGCCACCCGCGACGGTCGGATGGGTGTTGAGATGCGCGACGACGGGACGTTCCTGGCTCGCAACGAAGACGTGTTTGGCCGCGAGCAATTTCTGGCCGCCGACCTGCTGGCCGATGAACAGGATCGCCGCCGCCGCACACTCGAAAAACTGTTGAACAGCAAGCAGCGACGCGATTATCCAGAGCAACCACTGTTGCTCGCCTGGACCGACCGACCAAATACGGGCTTTCAATTTGGTGAGGGTCTCAGTTCGAGGGGATCTACTCTGATGGCCATTCCGCTGGTGCTGGAACGGCCGCGCGGCAGCCAGGAAATCGTCATCCCCGCGCCGTGGATGTCCTATCGAAACACCAACGCTCCCGACGGCACGCCGCCATCCGCGATGTGGAACTACAAATTGAAAGAGTGGCAGGAGCGAGCGGCCCCGAGTTCCGCCTGGCTCCGTTTTCAAGTCCCTCGCCCATTGCTCCCCGTGGCTGCCAGCCGAGCACGGATCGTCATTCAGGTTGCCGGTCCCGTGGGCCGCCTCGAATTGTTGGGGGCGCATGACGGAGCCGCTCAATCCATCCAGACGCTGACCGACCCCGTTGGTCGGCTGGTGTTCGAGATCGCCGATCCCAAGCTGCTGCAAATCTCGGCGGATGGAGAACTGGTGCTCGGCCTGAACGCGGGCGATCCCAGCCGCCCGGAGCTGACTCACAACGAGGGCGAGCACGACTCGAAGGTCAACTACTGGCGGATTGAATCACTGGGCTTGCAGTTGTGGGCCAAGCCCACCGGAACATCCACTGAGGAAAGATGAATGGCCTCTGACAGACCGGTCGTCGTGATGGAGCGACTGACCAAGAAATATGGGACGTTCACGGCGCTCGACGATCTGACGCTCACGCTCTACGCCGGGCAGATCCTCGGGCTGATCGGTCCGAACGGTGCCGGAAAGACCACGGCGATCAAGATTCTCGTCGGGCTGAACCGGCCGACCTCGGGAACGGCGACGATCGCGGGTGCCGACTGCGTCCGA
>JAYUFF010001143.1:0-3087 GCA_043738825.1 Schlesneria sp. | reverse complement strand
AGATCGGTCGTTGCCTCGGCTTCTTGAAGTCGATCCTGAGCAGGTTGTGCCGAAGATTCAGGTCGCGATCAACGCACGGGTTTCATCGGCTAGTCAAGCCGTGACGGTTTGGCGAATCTCGCGGTTTGTCGCGATGGCGAGGGAAAAAGGCTTTGCAGGACCGGGGGCTTTCGCGATGAGCGGCCAGATGTGCCGATGCCACACGCTTCCACGCGGCCATCCCGTGGCTTGACGTGTCCGAGACAGGGTTCAACAATCCTCGCCCGGTTCGCTCGTTCGACCGATGTTTGTCCGACGACTGATCCCTTCACGAGCCTCATTGAAAAGAGATGCGTATGAGTTCCGTTCGTCTGTCTCCCGCCGTTCAGTCACTCAAGCCCTCGGCCACTCTGGCGGCTGCCGCCAAGGCGAAAGAGTTGAAGACGAAGGGGATCACGGTCTATGACTTCACGCTCGGCGAGCCTGACTTTATTACTCCGGCCAACATTCGTCAGGCCGCTGTCGCGGCGATGGAAGCGGGACACACTCACTACACGCCATCGGGTGGCATCCCCGAATTGAAGAAGGCCGTCTGCGCGGCCTACAAACGCGACTATGGCCTCGACTTCACACCGGCACAGGTTCTCATCTCGAACGGTGCGAAGCATTCGATTCACAACGTGCTGGCCTCGCTGTGTGGTCCAGGCGATGAAGTGGTGATCCCCGCGCCGTACTGGGTGAGCTACAGCGCACTGGTCGAGTTGACCGGTGCGACTCCCGTCATCGTCGATACCAGCGAGGCGAGCGGCTTCTGCATGTCGGCCGATCAGTTTCGGAAGGCCATCACGCTGCGAACCCGCTTGCTGATGCTCAACAACCCGTCCAACCCGACGGGGGCGACGTATCCCGTCGCGCAGTTGGAGTCGCTCGCCCGCGTGGCCGTCGAGAAAGACATCCTGGTCCTCTCCGACGAAATCTACGAAAAACTGCTCTACAAGGGAGCCGAGTTCCGCTGCTTCGCCAGCTTCGGTCCCGAGGTCGCTTCGCGCACGATCATCGTCAGCGGCGTGAGCAAAGCCTACGCGATGACCGGCTGGCGCATCGGTTGGACGATCGGGCCGGTTGAGGTCATCAAGGCGATGGACAACCTGCAAAGCCAGGAAACGTCGAACCCGTGCAGCATCAGCCAGTACGCGGCGGTCGAAGGACTCAACGGTCCGCAGGAAAGTGTCGAAGCGATGCGCGTCGAGTTCGAGAATCGCCGCAACTACGTCATGGACCGGATGCGACCGTGGCGTGAGAAGTTCGGCGTCACGTTCGCCGAACCGGAAGGTGCGTTCTATGCCTTCTTCAACGTGAGTTCGTCGTTTGGCAAACCGCTCGCGGGAGGCCACACGGTCTACAACGCAACCGATTTCTGCACGGCCCTGCTCGAACAGGCGCATGTCGCGTTGGTGACAGGCGACGCCTTCGGTGCTCCCGGTTACGTACGGCTTTCGTTCGCGACGAGCATCGACATCATCAAAACGGGACTGGATCGCATCGAAGCGTTTTTGGCTGGTTGATTACTACTTCCGGTGTCATAAGGACCGCCACAGGAGACTTGATGTCCATACCGCCCGACCGTTTCAACCCGGCTATTGATCGGTACGACCGTCGGAGTGCGGCCCGGTTGTTCAGTACTCTCTGGCCAGATGCTGTCGTATCTCGGGCCGCTGCCAGCAATTTGGCAGCGTCAATCCGCACCGCACACGCTGCCGGAGATGCGTGCTGGGAAATCACAATGTTCTCCCACAGCCTGCGTCTCAACGTGGGACAGGTCGAGACACTCACACTCTACGAAGACAGAGCTCGCTTTCTCTTCAAATCACCGTTAGAGCTAGCCTCGAACTCGCCGATTGAGGTCCATGTTGAGGACGGCCCGGCATACCGTGCCGTACCTATACCATCAGGCATTTGCATTGTCCCAGCATCCGAGTTTGGAATACTTCCATTGGCGATTCGCCATGCGCATGATGCATACGTGCAAGCTGCGGCGTCTTTCAAGCGGGTCTCGCCATTCAAGAAGAGCTTTTCGCCAGCCGTTCTGGAGTACTTGGAAGAAGTCTTAGCCATGCAGTTGCCGCGACCGAGCTACCTCACGCCGCAACCGACCGACATCCGTGTTGATACACTTCCAGACGAACTCGATTTATCTGTGCCGCTTCGTGAAGGGGCCAAATATCCGATTGTTGTCAACGCCTATGAGCGTGATCCCCGCGCGAGACAGCTTTGTATAGCCAAGCATGGAACAGATTGTGTGATCTGCGGATTCTCATTTGGAGCTTCGTATGGCCCCGTAGCGGAAGGCTTCATTCACGTTCACCACTTGCGGCTGTTGTCTGAGCCTGGTGAGGAACACGAGGTCGATCCCGTTGCAGATTTGCGGCCGGTATGTCCGAACTGTCACGCCGTCATTCATCGTCGAGTGCCACCGTACAGTATCGAAGAAGTTCAGGAATTGTTGAAGAACGCCGCTCAAACCTGATAGTTACGGGATCGTCGTTGTCGATCCGTTTTGTACGAGCATTTCAATCAACGGCTCGTTCGCCTCGGGGAACTTCAGCGAGGCAAGCTGCTCGCGGGGAACCCAGCGGAAGCCGCGATGCTCATTGGCGAACGAGATGGCTTCCGTGGGATGGCAGAGGATGAAGTGAAGGTCCACGGTAGCGTGCGGGTAGCGGTGTTCGCGTCGCAGCAGCATGTGCTCGACCGTCACGAGGAGGCCCGATTCTTCGTGGCACTCGCGCACGGCACAGTCTTCCGGCGATTCGCCTTCCAAACACTTGCCGCCGGGAAACTCGGCATACCCGGAGAGCGGTATGCCTGCTCCTCGGGTGCCGACCAAATAGCAGCCCCCATGCTCGACGACAGCGATGCCGATTCGTTTGACTGCTGACATGGACATGACCGTAGGAAACAGAACAGCCCGACCTCGAAAAGTAGTCGGGCTGTTTTCAGAGAACACGATCAACCGCCGAGCTTGGCATCGGAGGGCGGCGCGCCCATGACGTGGTAGCCGCTATCGACGTGCAGCGTCTCACCCGAGACGCCGCTCGACATGTCGCT
>JAYUFF010001142.1:0-3087 GCA_043738825.1 Schlesneria sp. | reverse complement strand
TGCCCGTCCCCTGCTTCGACGAGTCACGGGCAGGTTACAAACCTACCCCACGTCCCCGCGATTCGCACGGAGAGCCGCCCCATGTCCGACACCCGCGTTCCCGTGATGGCCGACGGATTGCCGCCGCTGTTCATCGAACTGCTTGGCCCGAACATTGAAGTGCTGCCGTGGAACGACGGCCCGCAGTCCGAGGCGCTGGCTCGCGCGGTCGCATTCATCACGTATGGCCATCCGCGCGTCGATGGGCCGCTGATGGACCGGTCTCCGAATCTGAAGGTCGTCAGCAATCATGGAGTCGGTGTCGATCACATCGACTGCGACGCGGCGAAGGCGCGTGGCATCCCAGTCGGCAACACGCCGGGTTGCCTCGATGCGTCCACGGCCGACATGACGCTGGCTCTGATCCTGGCGACGGCTCGCAATGTCGTTGTCGGCGACAAATTTGCAAGGTCTCCCGAGTTCACGCACTACGATCCCTCGGTCCTCATCGGGTACGAGGTCACCGGCAGTACGCTTGGCATCGTCGGTCTCGGCCGCATCGGGAAGCAGGTTGCCCGCCGCGCGAGGGCCTTCGACATGCGCATCATCTACCACAACCGACGGCGTGATGAAGTGGCCGAGCGGGAATTGGGAGTCGCCTACCGCTCGCTCGACGATCTGCTGGCCGAGAGCGACTTCGTCACACTCAACTGCCCGCTGACCGCCGAGACGACGAATCTGATCGGTGCGCGAGAACTCGCGCTGATGAAGCCGACCGGCATCCTGATCAACGTCGCGCGCGGACCGGTTGTAAACCATGACGCCCTGCTCGCCGCCCTCAAGTCGCGCCGCATCGCCGCCGCCGGTCTCGATGTCACGTCGCCAGAACCGCTGCCGCGCAATCATCCACTGCTCGAGCTCGACAACCTCGTCCTCACTCCGCACCTCGGCAGCGCGTCAAACCACACGCGCCGACGCATGATCGAGATGAGTATCGAGAACCTCAACGCCAGCCTGCGCGGCGAGCCACTTCCGTGGCGAGTGGTCTGATGTTCAGTATGAATCGGCAACGGCTGCCATCCCGCAGGGATGAAGACTCCGGCACACCGCGACTTCATCGCTTCCTGAACCGATCCCCCAAAAACATTGGATGATCCATTTCTTTGGGAATCCGGCTAGCCACACAAAACAACTTCGGCTACTTTCCCCGCCCCGCATGGTTGGCGAATGCCACCGCGCGAGGAACATCCAGATTTGACAGTCCGCTTGAGATGGCAGGGAGGCCGTCATGAGCTTCGGCAACAGTCAACGTCGTCCGGTTTCTAAACCACGTTGCGACGTACAGATTCGTTGGATGATTCGCCGCGACATGTCCGAGGTGCTCGACATCGAACGGCAGTGTTTCGAGTTCGCCTGGTCCGAGGAAGACTTCCTCTGCTGCCTCCGCCAGCGCAACTGCATCGGCATGGTGGCTGAGCGGCAGGAGCGGATCGTCGGCTTCATGATCTATGAGTTGTTGAAGTCTCAACTGCATGTGCTCAACTTCGCCGTCGCGCCGTGGGCCAGACGACAGGCCGTCGGCAGTCAGATGGTCGAGAAGCTGGTCAACAAGCTCTCACAACAGCGGCGGCAGGAAATCTGCCTGGAAGTGCGCGAGACGAACCTCGCCGCGCAACTCTTCTTCCGCAGTCAGGGCCTGCAAGCCAACGGCGTCCTGCGCGGGCACTACGAAGACACGGAAGAGGACGCTTACGTCATGCGGTATCAGCTCTACGCGAGCGACGACCACATTCTGCCGTTCACACCCAAGAACCGCATCGCCGACATCGGCAACGATCTGGATGCCGAGGCCGCTTGAACCCCGAGCCGTGGCAGCGCTGCCGACGTGTGCCTCTTCGGACAAGCAGCTCGTTCCCACGTCGTGCGTGAGAGCGGCCGATTCCAGCCCCGGTGGATCCTCTTTCCATTGCGGTGGTCCGTTGTTGATACCGCACGCGGCCCAATGGTGAGTCGTTTATACTCCACGCGGCCTGAAGTGAGACATTTTCGTTGAACCGCGTGAGCATCGCCCCGCGAGTTTTGCGCGTGAACTGTCGCTCACACGCGGGGCGATGCCCATGCGGTTGAACGACTCAACCCCCGCAAGCTCTTCGCCGCGCCGTCACTCTCGAACCGCTCTGGCAACCCGCCGAGGCTTCTGGTTCATTGAGCCTTCTGTTCCAATGCGGCGAATTCGCATGCTCACGACGAGCAGGACGGCTTCACTCCACTGAAGCGAACAGTGCTCGCCTCACCGAAACCAATGATTGGAGAATTGAAGATGATGCGTCAGGCTGTCTGGTCGTTGTTCGTTGTCGCGCTGTGTGTTCGAGGAGCGGCTGCTCAAACCGTGTGGCCGAGTGAGGACTGGGAGTCGGCCACTCCGGCCAGTCAGGGACTGGACGCCGAGGGGCTGGAGAAAGCCAAGGCTTGGCTGGAGTCGCACAACAGCAAATCGGGAGTCGTGATTCGGCACGGACGGATTGTCGCCGAGTGGTATTTCGGCGACGCGGATCGACAGTCGAAGTTCGCCGCGTATTCCACGAGCAAGTCGCTCTCCAGCATGGCGACCGGCTTGGCCATTGCGGACGGCAAGCTGGCGCTCGATCACACCGTCGGCCGTTACGTTCCCGATGCCAGTCCCGACAGCAAACGGGCCGTGACGGTGAAGCAACTGCTCAGCATGTCTTCCGGAGTTCACAACGATCCGGGGATCGGACAGCGCGAAGATTTGTTCAGCTACGCCCTGCGAGCGGCTCCGATGGATCAGGAGCCGGGTGCGAAGTGGGACTACAACAACACGGGACTCGCGCTGCTCAGCCCGGTCTTCCAGAAGGCGACGGGCAAGCAGATCGATGAGTTTCTGAACGAGCGCGTCTTCCTCCCGATCGGCATTCGCTCGGACGATTGGAAATGGGAGCATCGCGAAGGCTTCGCGCTGCCGTACTCCGGTTGCCACACCACGGCCCGCTCGCTGGGCCGGATCGGATTGCTGGTGCTGCACCAGGGCAAATGGAACGACAAGCAGATCGTTCCGAGTGATTGGCTGAAGGAATCCATCGCTCCGTC
>JAYUFF010001141.1:0-8147 GCA_043738825.1 Schlesneria sp. | reverse complement strand
CTTAGTCATGGACCTCGATCTGGAAGAACTGGTCTGGAGCCGGGCCGGTGCGGTCTGTGAATACTGCCGGATGCCGCAACGATTCGACGACCTTCCCTTTGAGATCGATCATGTCGTGGCCAGTTCGCATGGCGGCAGGACCGCTGCTGGAAACTTGGCACTCTCCTGCTTCACATGCAATCGGTTCAAGGGGCCGAATCTCGCGGGGATGGATCCGCTGACGGGCCGCCTGGCGAAACTGTTTCATCCGCGACGTCATGCGTGGACGCGGCATTTTCGTTGGGACGGAGCCCTTTTGATGGGGAAGACACCGGTTGGCCGCGTGACCATCCGTGTGTTGCACATCAACGATTTTCTGCGAGTCCGCCTGCGAACCCAGCTTGTGTCTGAAGGAGTTCTGATTCTGGATTGAAAACGGACGACCCGCTGGACGCACGACAAGTTTGACCGCGTGAAAGAGCACTGGCGAGCGAAGCCCCTCGCCAGTGGCACCCAGCGAACAGTCCATCGAATCTTCGTCGATGTCGATTCCGGCCGTCATGTGTTCGGCCCCGTCGAGGCATTCAACGCGGCGCGTTCGGCTTCGCGGTCATCGGCGGTGATCTCGGCGTCCGTCTGTTGCCGGTTGGCGTGGTCGTACGACAACGCCGAGTGGACCTGAGCCAGACTCAGGTGGCCGATGCGATCGGTAATTTCATCGGGAGTCAATCCGAGCCGGTACCAGCGGACGACTCGTTGCACGGTCACACCGGTTTCTGCGATCTTCGGACGCTCGCAGCGCAGCGTGGCCGAGAATTCGGCTCGATGGCGGAGCGGGTTTGATGGCAGAAAGATGTGTGGTAAAAAATGAAAGCGGGTGATGGGAGGGTGACTTGAAGCCATCGCCGACTTTTCCTCGCCTCATCTTTCACCACGCATCTTTCTGCCATCACTTTTCCGCCATCGAGCTTGAACTCATGCCCATCACGCTCCCGATTCAGACGCGTCGCATCTCCCAGCCGGAGTTTGGTGCGCTCGCGTTTGACGTGATGCAGCAGGTATTCGCGATCCACAACGAATTCGGCCGCTTCTTTGACGAGAAGATCTACAAGCGGGAACTCGCGGCACGCATGGACGGTGTCGCTCTCGAACTTCCGATCACGGTGGCTCACGGCAGTTTCTCGACGGAGTACTTCCTCGATGTCCTCGTGCATGAGTCGGGGTTGTTCGAGTTCAAGGCGGTCGATGCCATTCACCCCCGCCATCGCGGCCAGACCATCAATTACCTGCTGCTCGCCGAACTGGGCCACGCGAAGATCGTCAACGTCCGGCCGGAGCAGGTGGAACACGAGTTCGTGAATTGCACTCTCCGGCGGGACGAGTTGCGGAATCCGGTCATTCACGATGCGGACTGGGATCCGACGGTGCCGGGGGCGGCGGTTTTCCGAGAGACGCTGCGAGCCTTGATCGCGGACTGGGGCGCGGGATTGGAACTGGCGTTGTATGACGCCGCCCTGTCCCACTTTCTGGTGGGCCTGTCCGACGTGTCGGTACAAGGCAGCGCGGGCCATCTCGGAGTGCAACGCCTGCGGCTGGCGGCCCCGGAGGTCGCCTTCAAGCTCACCGCACTGACCGAGCGGCAGGACATGTTTGCCGTTCACGCCCGTCGCCTGCTGGAACACACCTCGCTGAAGGCCATCCTGTGGGCCAATGTGACGCTGCACGAAGTTCGATTCACGGTCGTGAAATGAAAGAGGATGGCAGAAAAATGTGTGGTGAAAAATATGAGAGGGAGGGCCGGTGTGTGAGCGAGGAAAAATGGCATGGCTAGTCAGGAAGCAGTTCCGAAGAAGCCCCCTCACCCTAACCCTCTCCCCCGAAGATGGAGGGAGAGGGGACAAGAAAGGCGACCCGCCCCAGACGGTGCTGCAACCGCTTGAACTATGTCTTGATTCTTTGTCCTAATTTTTTTACCACACATCTTTCTGCCATTCGTCTTTCTGGTCATGTTTGCGAAGGGTGGACTCTCGTGGCGGCTCGTTCCTCGAAATCGCTGGCTGATCCGACGGCGCTGGCCAAGTTTGGCGGGTTGGAGGTCGTCGCCAAGCGGTGAGTCGAGGCATGATCGGGCAGCACAAGTCGCCCTTCAAACGCTCGTCGGTCGAGTTCGTCGAGCACCGGCCGTTGCGACTCACCCTCCCATCGCCCCGACCGCGTCAGCTTCGATTGACACGTCTCCTACCACGGTAGTAGAACTCCGCCTCCTACTGAGGTAGGAGACGGATCGACACCGATGCGGCCCTGCGGTCGCGGCTTCAGGGAGGGGGCGACGGGGATGAGCAAACATCGGCTGGCCGATTTGCAGTTGGCCATCATGCACGTGCTGTGGGATCGCGGTGAGGCGACCGTGAGCGACGTGCAAAAGGTGCTGGAGCCTGTGAGGCCGCTCGCCTACACGACGGTCGGCACGATGCTGTCCAAGATGGAGGCGAACGGGCAGGTGGCGCATCGCGTCGAGGGGCGGATCAACGTCTACCGCTCGAAGCTCCCGCGCGAGAAGGTCGGTCGCTCGATGGTCTCGGACCTCGTGCAACGCCTCTGCGCGGGCGACATCACGCAGCTCGTCTGTCATCTGCTGGACGAATGCCACGTCTCGCGCGAAGAGCTGACGGCGCTCAAGAAGCTCATCCGCCTGAAGGAACAGGAGCTGAACGATGACCAGTAACTGGCTGCTCGTGGCGGAGGCTGCCAGCCTCCGACTTCCGTCTGACGGGTTGTTCCTGCGCGCCGTCGAACTGGCGGCAACGTACCTCGTGCAATCGACGCTGTTCGTCGTTGGAGGATGGGCACTCCTGCCCGTCTTGTCTTCGCTTGCTCGAACAAAGCAGAAGACAAAGCCGGACGGGCAAGAGTGCCCATCCTACGGCGTGAGTCCCGCGATGACCGAGCGGCTCTGGAAGCTGGCTGCCGTGTTGGCGCTGGTGACGGCACCGATGAGCGTCTTCACCGGCTGGTCGCGTCCCGCGTGGGAGTGGTCGTTGCGCGAGCGGCCGTCTGCGGTGAACGCGGTTGTTTCTCTGGAGGCTTCTCGTCCCGAACGGATAGCCATGACCGAGCCGCTCGCGCCGGCTGCCATCGGGAGTCGCCCGGCACTTCCCGAGGAACTGGCCGCGCTCGACAACGAGCCTCCTGCTGACAGGCTGATGGCTGACGAGCCGACGGCTGAATTGCTCCCTTTCGCTGCTGCGACTCTGTCACCAAACAACACTCTCGACCAACGAACCGACACCGAACACGTCGTCATCGAACCAACCGTCATTCCGCTGTCCCTTGTCGAAGTACTTGGCGACTTGCACACGCCACGTCGTGACTCGCATCCAGCACCCGCGCCGAACCAATTGGCAGAGGTGGAGCCGCGACACACGAGCATTCACTGGCTGGGAATGGTACTCGTGGCGTGGGTCGTCTGGTCAGCATTGCGGCTGGTGGCGAAGGGCTTCGCGCTGCGTTGTCGATTGGCGGGTTGTGAGCCGATTGTCGGAGTGTTGCGACAGGAACTGAACCGACTCACGCCACGAGGCCGCACGGTACGGCTGCTTCGCAGCAGCGCGGTCCGGCTGCTCCATTCCGGTCCCCTCGCCCCCGGCCCTATGGGGGAGAGGGCTAGAGGCCTGTTGAAAATCTTGTGTAGGGTGGGACAAGCTCGCTTCGAGCGCCGGCCCACCATCTTCGTTCGCTTCGTTTCATGGTGGGCCGGCGCGGCAAAGCGCCGCTGGTCCCACCCTACATCCCTTTTTCAACAGGCCTCTAGGGTGAGGGGGCCGAACGGTGATGACGCGCTGCCCGTGACAGACGGCTCGGTGCTTTCGCGTTCGGACGAGAAACTAACCGACGCGGTCACGAAGACCGAAGAACCCCTCACCCTAACCCTCTCCCCTCCAAGGCGAGGGGCGAGGGGACAGGACGCAGCCCTCTCCCGACCACCGAAGCGGCGGTGCCCGAGGCGAGGGGTGAGGGGACAGGACTCGATCATCGAACCGAACGGCACGATCACGGAGCCGTTCGCGTGCGGGTTGTTTCGTTGGACGATCGTGTTGCCGGCCGGGATCGAACAACAACTGTCGTCCGCCGAGATGAAGGCACTCCTCGCGCATGAGGTCGCGCATCTGGTCCGTCGCGATCCGTGGTGGCTGTGGTTGGGCGAGGTGCTGTGTACGTGTCTCGCCTTTCAGCCGCTGAACTTTCTGGCGCGCTGGCACTGGCAGCAGGCGGCCGAACTGCTGTGTGACGACTGGGCCGTTGAGCGGAAAGTCTCGGCGAGTTCGCTGGCGAGTTGCCTGACGCGGATCGCCGAATGGCGGCTGGATCGACGAGCCGCGTTGATGGGACTCACGGCCGTTGGTCACTCGGGTTCGTTGACGCACCGCATTGAATGGCTGCTGCGAACGGGGCGAGCCACCGAACCCAAGCGGCCTCGCGGACGAATGCTCGCCACGCTGCTGACGTTCTCGGCAGGACTGCTCGTCGGGACGTACGGCCCGCGTCTGTCGTTCGTCCTGCCCGCCGAAGCCGGTGATGAATTGGAAGCGGTTGCCGTCTTGAACGAGTCGGATCTCTGGAACGACATCAACCGCGATCTGGCCGAGACGCTGAACGAACTCGCCCGCCTCGACCATCAATTGTCGAACGACCTCGACCCCGAAGTGGTCTCGCTCGCCAACCGCCTTCGCGAACGAGCCGCCTCGTTGAGCGAGCAACTCGCTCAGCCCGTCACCGCTGCGTCTCACGCGGAGCGTGGGCACAAGTAGTCCTCAACGATTCAAACTCATGACTCTTGGAAAGGAATCAGACCATGCCGAAGTCGCCAACACGCCGGTTCGCCTCACGGATGAGCGGACTGCGAATCGTAATCGCCTGCCTACTGACCCTCGTCGCACCGACAAGGCTTCCGGCCGACGAACCGTCCACCACCGAGGCCACTCGCGCCATCGCTGACTCGGCTCGCGCCGCAGAAAAGGTCGAGGCCGCGCCGCGTCGCCGGATTGAGGTGTCGGTTCAATTGGTGGAACTCGACAAGGCACTGATCGCCGACGATGAGTCCAAGTTGTGGAAGCTCGTCCCGTGGGCCAAGGTGGAAGTGCGCTATGTCTACTCGGACTGGAACAACTACTACAGTGGACCGGGCATGTGGCCTACTCTCGGCCCACAGATCGATCCCTCGCACTACCATAAGCTTTCTGACGTGATTCGCGGGCAGGTTCAACAGGGCAAGGCCCTGATGTCTTTCACCATTCCACAGAAGGATGCTGTCGGCTTCGTGACCGATGCGTTGGCACACAAGCAGGGCCGGCTCATTCAGGAATCGACCAACGCTGCGGACGAAGGCTCGCCGGTCTCGTTCCGTCTCGCGCACCATCCGCTGGCGGTCAGACACGCCACCTTTGCACTGCGGCCCAATTCGCACATCAGCCGCAAGTTCTCGGTCGCTCCCCGGTCGTTTCGCGAGGGAATTCATCTGGCCGCTTTCTCGGAGGTTGCCGTCACCACGCCGGTCAAGACGGGCTGGCCTTGGCTCGACAAACAGATTCCACCCAGCCGCGAGATGGTTTCTGGTTCAGCCCGGCTCACCGAACTGGTTCCGCGCGGTCAGGCCCTCGTCGTGTTCAGTCTTGGCAGCGGTGATGAGGACATGGAACCGGGCAAGCCCTCGCTGCTGGTCATCGTTCCGAAAGAGATCGACGCCGTTGCCATGCCCGCTGCCGCCGTGAAGATCGGTGACGCCGCAGCGCAACCGGCCCCGCCGACGGAGCGGCTGGGCTACGGTAGTTCGGTCGCTCCGCCGACCGGAGTCTCCCCGGCAACCGAGGCAACGCCAACGAGCCAGCCCGAACTCGAAGCGGCTTCGCGTCGAGTCACTCCGACCGTCGCCACAGAACCGCAACAGAACCGCCCGCGTCGTCGAGACCGGCCCGAGTTGAAAGCTCTTCACGACGACGTGCGTGGCCTGCGCGACGACGTGCGTCGGCTGAGCGAGTTGCTGGAGAAACGGCTGGCGACGAAGGACTTGCCTCGGCGTGTCCCCGGAGACAGCGAAGTACTTCCGCAGGCGGACACGCGCGGAAAGCTTGAGGCCCCGGTCCCACCGAACGCGCTGCTGTACTTCACCGCCACCTGGTGCGGCCCGTGTCAAAAGATGCAGCCGCTGGTCAACAGGATCGTTCGTGACGGCGGTTCGATTCAAACGATCGACATTGACAAAGACGCGGCTCTGACCAAGCGGTTCAACGTCCTTTCGATTCCGTGCTTCATCCGGCTCGAAGAGGGAAATGAGGTGAAGCGAGTCACGGGAATGGATTCGGAAAGGCGATTGAGGGAACTCGCGACCTTTCCGATTCATCAGCGGCTTCTCAAGGCGTTGAACCAGGAGATCGAACTCAACTTCAACGACACGCCGCTCAGAGAGGTCGTTCGTGTCATCAGCAAAAAGATCGGGGCGAACTTCGCCGTTGATTCGCGATCGCTCGACGAGGAAGGCATCAAGGTGACAACACCCGTCTCCATCGTCGTGAGCGGACTGAGCGCCCGATCCGCGTTGCGGCTGATCCTGGAGCCGCTCCATTTGACGTACGTTGTCGAGGACGAAGTCATCATGATTGTGAGTCGTCAGCGGGCGAAGGGGGAGTTGATCGTGACGACGTACGCGGTTGCCGATCTCCTCGCCACTGAACCGGCAGTCGCGGAGAAGACGGACGCCGAACAGATTGAATCGGGGTTGAAACAGATCATTGAAGTCATTCAATCGACGGTCTCGCCGGACAGTTGGGATGCAGCGGGTGGTCCCGGCTCTGTTCGGAGCTACGCCACGACTCGCAGCCTGGTCGTTCGCCAAACGCGCGACGTTCATGCCGAGATTGCCAAACTGTTGGAGCAGATTCGGCGGCTCAAGCGGTTGCCGGGGCGGGTCAGCAGTGCGGTTGGACAACCGCTGATCGTGAAGACGTATGCCGTCGCCGATCTCGTCGTGCCGATTCCGGGTGAGCCGGGGGATCGGACGACGCCTCGCACCTCCGACTGGTTGAAGCTGGTCGATCACATCACCACGACCGTCGAGCCACAGAACTGGACAGCGGACGGTGGCCCCTGTTCGATCAAGACGTACGAAAAGTCGCTGTCGCTCGTCATCCGGGCCACGTCGGAAATGCACGAGGCGACCGCCAACCTGCTGGACGCGCTGCGCCGTGAACAGCATGTGCAGGTCTCGGCGCAGGTGCGATGGGTCAAATTCGACGATGACACGGAGTTGAAGAAGGCGGGATTGGAGTTGAACTTTGACACCGCCACCCGCTCGATGAAGCTCGATGCCAAGGCCGCCGAGACATTCATTGCCGCCTGCGGAAAGCAGGGGAAATTTGCTCCCAAACTGACCATGTTCAATGGCCAGATCGGCACGATTCAAACCGAAGATCCAATCGGAGTTCGCCTGAAACTGCACCTGCGCGGCGTGGTGACTCCCGACAGAAGAAGCGTCTGTTTGGGAGTGGCCCTGAATCCCGACAGCCTCGTCAATGAACTGGTTCGCCAATCAAACAACATGTCCGATGGCGAATATCTGCTGCTCGACATGACCGAGCAGTCCTATCGCGACAAGTCCGAGAAACCCAAAGGCCGCATGCTGGTTCTCGTCCAGTCACGGATCATCATTCCAGAGGAAGAGGAGCGGCTTGGTTTCCCGAAGGCAGAGGGTGCCGAGCGCAGCTTGCCCGTGAAGTAGGCTCGGCGGCGTAGCGGGTTGTGTGCGAGTTACTGGCAGCTTTGATGGCAGAAAGATGTGTGGTAAAAGATGAAGGCGGGCTGTGGGAAGGTGACTTGAGGCCGTCTCTGACTTTTCTACGTCTTCATCTTTTACCACACATCTTTCTGCCATTCGTCTTTCTGATCGCACTCGCCGTTTTCTCATGATGTTCTGCAAAGGGTGGTGTCTGGTGGCGGCTCGTTCCTCGAAATCGCTGGCTGATCCGACGGCGCTCGCCAAGTTTGGCGGGCTGGAGGTCGTCGCCAAGTTGCTCGTTGAGGGCTACATGATCGGGCAGCACAAGTCGCCGTTCAAAGGTTCGTCGGTCGAGTTCGTCGAGCACCGGCAGTACTACCCCGGCGACGAGATCAAGCAC
>JAYUFF010001140.1:0-3094 GCA_043738825.1 Schlesneria sp. | reverse complement strand
TTAGGTAGCCACGGTCGCCAGACCGTGGGATTTTGCGGTAACGGTGCGATCCCCACGCTCTGGCGAGCGTGGCTACGAATCTAAAGTGAGTGCCATTCACGCTGCGGGTGACTTGTCCGCTGTTGCCAAACTGAGTGCCATTGGGCTGACGCCGCCCGGCTCACCAAGACCCCAACTGGAGAAACATCTCATCGAGGTTCGCATGAGGTAAAATCCGGGCCAACAGCCAGCCGGCTTGTTGAAGGACTGATGCCAGGCTGTCGATGGTGGCGGGTGGCGGGGTCGGTGACGATTGCCTACACTTTCGCGCGATATCGATTCCTCTGAGAACCGCGTGGCATGTCGTCTCCCGAACGTCCGCCGAAGCCTAAGATCAAGCTCAAGCTCAATCGCAAAGCCGCGCCCAAGCGGCTGGATTTGGGCATCGAGCTGGTCGCAGTTCCGTCCGAGACCACGTCGTGGATCGAGCAGGTCCGACACTTTCTCGTGACACAGGGGCCGGGGTTGCTGCTGAGTCTGACGTTGCACGGCCTGATCCTGGTCGCGCTGGCGTATGTGGTGATTCGCGTTCAGGAGAAGAGTGCCGATCCGCTGGCTCTCAGTTGGGATCCGCCAGGCTCACCCAAGGAAAAGCCGGGACGCAAACGCAAGCCGTTGGAATTGCCGCTCGACACGACCCTGTCGGATGACAGCGCGCCCCTCATCAATCGAACGGTCATCAAAACAACACCCGCCGCGACCTCCTCGACAAACGCCGCGACAGCGCAGGTGGGCGTGAAGCCAGTCAACGTCAGTAGTGGAACACTGGGAGGGCGCGGCACGGGTGGGCGCGGCGGTCGCGGGGGACCAAGTGGCGACGGCGGAGGGGGCGGAACCAACAACTCCGACGGGGAACGAGCGATCACGTCCGGCCTGACGTGGCTCAAGCGACAGCAGAAGAGCGACGGACATTGGGAATTGCATCAGGGCTATCCCGACGCGGGGTTCTCCTACATGAAGACCGACACTGGCGCGACGGCCCTCGCGCTGCTGACATTCCTCGGTCACGGAGACACTCATCAGTCGGGCGATTACAAGGATGTCGTGGCCAGGGGACTGAAGTGGCTGCGAGCCATTCAAGACCCCGCGACGGGTGACTTGCACGACATGCGACAGGAGGAGGGACGCAACCCGTCGTTCTATGCCCATTCGATGGCGACGATCGTCCTGTGCGAGGCCCTCGCGCTGACCGGCGACAACGAACTGCAACAGCCCGCCGAACGAGCCGTCAAATACCTGCTGGAGTCTCAGCACCCGGTCAAAGGTGGTTGGAAGTACCGTGTGATGAATCGACCGGAAATGGTGGGTGATCTGTCAGTCACAGGCTGGGGATTGATGGCGCTGCACACGGCGCGAATGGCGGGCATCGAGATTCGGCAGGAGGAGTTCGAGAGGGCCTCGCAGTTTCTGGATTCGGTCCAAGCCAAGGGGACCGCACGCTACAAGTACGAGCCAACCTCGCCCGACCGCGATGCGAGAGCTGCCCTCACCGCCGAGGCACTGCTCTGTCGGCAATGGCTCGGTTGGCCGAAGACGTTTCCACAGATGACCGCAGGCGTGAAGTATGTCCTCGCCGAAGAGGAGCCTCTGTCGTGGTCGGGAGGTCGCCGCAACGTCTACGGCTGGTACTACACCGCGCAGATGCTGCACAACCTGGGCGGAGATGATTGGATCCGTTGGAACACCGCCGCCCGGCAAATCATCATCAAGAACCAGGCGGGCGGCACCACGACGGCAGGCAAGGACACTCGCGGAAGCTGGAGTCCCAACTCGCCACCGGGCGATTCCTACGAACGCACTGGAGATGGGGGCCGCCTCTACATGACGGCCCTCTGCATCCTGATTCTCGAAACGCCCTACCGACACGAACCGATCTATGGGCCGTGAGGAAGAGGGAGTCAGGGATCAGGGAAGACACCGAACACGTTGGTCGGTGTTCCCCCTGACTCCCGACTCCTGAGTTGCTATCCTCCGCCCGGCCTCGATCACCCCACAAACCACCCGGATGGATTCATCGGAGGAACACGTTTCATGTCCATCGACATTGCCGTGGTGCCGGTTGCCGGACACGGGACTCGACTGCTGCCCGCCACCAAGAGTCAGCCCAAGGAAATGCTGCCCGTCGGGAGGAAGCCCGTCGTGCAGTACATCGTTGATGAGCTGTCTCATTCCGGCGTGAAGCGGCTGCTGTTCGTCACCGGTCCCGGCAAAGCGTCGATTGAAAATCACTTCGACCTCAACTCGGAACTCATCACGCTGCTGCGTGAGACCGGCAAGGAGGAGCAGCTTCAGGAACTGGCCTTCGAGCAGCAGCAGATGGACTACTTCTACACGCGACAGCGTCGGCAATTGGGTCTCGGCCATGCCGTCCTGTGCGCCCGCCCGTTCGTCGGTTCGCAACCGTTTGTCGTGGCGCTCGGTGATTCGATTCTCGGTGTGAACAAGAACTCGAACGTCGTCGAGCGAATGGTCGAGCAGTTCGAGCAGTCCGGTGCCGACGTGGTCATCGCGTTTGAAGAGGTTCCGCGCGCGGAGGTCGTGAACTACGGCATCGCCCTGCCGCGCCAGCCGGCCGGTGACGTGTTCGAGTTGCAGGACGTGATCGAAAAGCCCAGCGTGGCCGAAGCGCCGAGCAACCTTGCTGTGGCCGCGCGGTATGTCTTCTCGCCCTCGATCTTCGACGCTCTGGCCAAGACCGAACCGGGCAAGGGGGGCGAGATTCAACTGACCGACGCCATCCGCCGCGTGTTGCGTGAGGGAGGCAAGGGAATCGGCATCCGCCTGTCTCACGAAGAACGCCGCTTCGACATCGGCAACTTCGAGAGCTATTACCAGTCGTTCGTCGAGTTCGCACTGGCCGACCCGGACTACGGCCCCAAGCTGAAGCAGTTTGTACGGGGACTACTCGACGCCGACACGAGGAAGTAACCAGTCAAATCAGGGACAACCACGGAAATCCCAGCGCGGCTTCACTTTGTTCAGCCGCAACCAAAAAAACAGAAACAGGAACGCTAATCTTCACTGATCGACACTCATCAGAATTAGCGAAGATCAG
>JAYUFF010001139.1:0-8154 GCA_043738825.1 Schlesneria sp. | reverse complement strand
CACGGTCACGGGGCCTCGACGTGGCCGTGAGATTGGAAAACCGCCTTCACGTCCTCGCACGGCCACGTCGAAGCTCCGTGACCGTGGCACCCCCCATTTGAAACAGGCGATGGCCCTACGACTCGCGATTCCCGCTTCGATCAATCGCGGCGCTTGTGGCGTTGGCGCTGGGCAATGATCCGTTCGAGCGCGGGC
Organism: Schlesneria sp.; assembly: GCA_043738825.1. GTDB lineage: Bacteria > Planctomycetota > Planctomycetia > Planctomycetales > Planctomycetaceae > Schlesneria. The sequence continues at coordinate 7,959 of JAYUFF010001139.1, read as the reverse complement.
TTCGGCGTGCCGTCGGTGCGCAACAGACCAGCCTGCGGGAACGAATGAGGATCACCATCGGAGAAGTGTGTGAGCGAGACTCCGGCGATGGACGGCTTGGCCAGCAGCAGTTCGAGGACATGATCGATCCAGTCGGCCTGCCCCTCGTCATCAATCGGGCCGGCCCACATGCGCGGTTCGACCTCCCACTCGGGACCGGCCAGCGCATCGTCGTCGCTGTTGGACGGACAGGCCAGCGTCGCGTGAATCGGCACGCCGAGCACGCTCCAGCTATCGATCAGGCGCGAGATATCGAGCAGGTCGCGGTGCGCACTGCCTCGCGGCAGGTAGCCCACCGCCAGTTCGAGGTTCACGCCCGCCAAGCCCACTCCCGAACGCAGCAGCGCATCGACGAGCTGCAACGGCGACAGGCGGTGTTGGCCGCGAGCCTGATAGTCACCCCAGGGCTGATCGACGCGAATCAGCAGCTGCGCCTCTTCGTCCACCTGGCGCGCGACATCCAGCACGCGCGCGGCGAGCGTCAGGCGGCTCTCTTCGGTGAGTGCCAGCGCACCGCCGGTGTTCAGTCGCGCGGCGACCTCCCAAATGCGAATCCGGCCGACGTAGCGCGAGATCGCCGTCTCCACGAAGTCGCACACGAAGCTCTGCAAGTTGAAGATGTCGTGTTCCCAGCGCGCCAGCCAGGGCGGAAGGCCAGCGGGGCCGAGGTCGATCAACGGGCCTCCACGCACCATCAGCTTCTGCTGCTCGCACCATTCGAGTTGTCGGTCGCAGGGCTCCCAATCGTATTCGCCTTCCACCGCTTCGATCTTGCCCCACGGCACGGCGATCGTCGCCGAGTTGAATGCCGCCGCGAACAGTTCGTTGGCGTCGGGGTTCGGCGTCGAACCTTGCAACTCGCAACCGATCGAGGCGGGGAGGCCACGGAACCGTTGCAGGCGACCCAACAGCGCCTGCTCGGCGTAGCCGTGCGTCAAAACCTCGGCCGCGGCACAGGCGAAGTGCAGCGCTTCGTTGGCGAGTTGACTGGCGGCCTCGGGCCGCTCCTGACACGAGGCCGCTTTCGCAAATGCGCGATGAGCCAATCGAGATGGTTCCGCGAACTCCGGTGGCACGCGCATGCCGGACAGTTCCCATTGCGAAGCCTGGTTCCGCACCTGCACGATCTTGCCGCGAGCGAGTTCGATCGGCAGCAGATACGGCTCGTCGCGCTCGGGGAGCGAAGCGGTTGCGATCACGGGTCGGCCAAAGCCGGGGACCGGCCACGCGACGTGAAACTTGCAACTCTCGGAACTCGTGCGCCGACAGCCGATGATTTCTCCATCGACCTCAATCCGAGTCGCGAAGACCCGGCCGTCGGCACCGGTCAGGTAGCCACGGTAGGCCTCCGGCCAGTCGTCGATGAGCGAGGCCGGATGAACGGCGAAGCGGATCAGGCCCATGTACGGCCCTTGCGTGTCTGGCAGGTAAAGGGAGGAAGGTCCATCGAAAACGTCGTTGATCGACTTACGAAAGATCGGCCCATGAGAGCGAATTGCCTGCGTGAGATGGACGGCAAGATCAGCACGATGTTCACCGGTGGCCTTTGCGAACCCGAGACGTCCAAAGCTGGCGGCAGTGTAGTAGTGCCGGTCGGGTTGTTCAACAATCGCCCCGGTGATAGGCTCGAAACCAACCGAGGCAAACGGCGGGAATTTCACCCACACTAACCCGCAGCGTGAGCGAGGGAATCGTCGCGCACTCCCTCGCTCACGCTGCGGGTTAGTGTGGGCGGGACATCTAAACCTTGCCGCTCGCCCAAATACTCTGCCATTGACAAGCACCAATCGCCACCATGACCCAACGCTCCGCTGCTCCCCTGCTGCAAAGTCACCTTCCCGGCCGAACGCCCACGCGCGGGAAGGTTCGCGACGTGTACGACTTTGGCGACCGGTTGCTGTTTGTCGCCACCGACCGCATTAGTGCGTTCGACTGGGTGCTGCCGAGTGGCATCCCGGACAAAGGCCGAGTCCTCACGCAGCTCAGTCGGTTCTGGTTCGGTTTCCTCGACGTGCCGCATCACCTGCTGAGCATGAACCCGACTGATCTCCCTCTGCCCGCAGGGACCAACCTCGACGAGCTCGATGGTCGCAGCATGGTTGTCAAGAAAACGAAGGTCTTCCCCGTCGAGTGCGTGGTGCGCGGCTACCTCGCTGGCTCAGGCTGGAAGGAGTACCGAGCGTCTCAAACGGTCTGCGGCCTGCAATTGCCCGCCGGTCTACACGAGAGCGATCAACTACCCACACCGATTTTCACGCCGGCGACGAAAGTAGAGACCGGGCACGATGAGAACATCTCGTTCGAGTACATGAGTGACATCTTCACTTCCGAGCGAGCCATCGCGCTGCGTGACTTGAGCCTGCACATCTACACACAGGCGGCCGACTACGCCCGCTCGCGCGGCATCATCCTCGCCGACACCAAGTTTGAGTTCGGTCTGTTGGGAAACGACATCATTCTCATCGACGAAGTGCTGACACCCGACAGCTCGCGGTTCTGGCCTGCGGATCAGTACGCGCCCGGCGGCGGACAGCCCAGCTACGACAAGCAGTTCGTCCGCGACTGGCTCGAATCAACCTCGTGGGACAAGAACAGCCCGCCCCCGGTCCTTCCCAGTGACGTGATCGAGCGAACGCGCGCGAAGTACGTCGAAGCCTTCGAGCGATTGACCGGCGAGATGTTTGCCTGGCGATAGGCCGGGTGATTCACCGTTCCCTGGAAGCCTGACGCGCGCGAGCGAAGGCCCCGCTGCAGCAGCCCTTCGTTCGCGCGTCAGGCTTCCAGGGCGCGCCACGGCTGACAACCCGCAGAACTCGCACGACCGGTCTCGGCGGTTCAAGCGTTCCGAACGGAACGAGTTCGCCGATTTGACCAACCGTCCGCGTGAGCTACGTTTCGACCGGCAGGTGTTGAAGCAAAAAAGCAACGCGAGCGGGATGTTCCGCCTTCAGCGCTCGGACGCTCGGTCTGCCGTTCCTTCGGGCCACGGAGGCGATCGTGACGGACGTTGATTCCCCCTCTGGTTTGCGGCCAGACTGGTCGCCAACCTGGACTGACCCCATGACCTTGCTCGCCGAAGCTCCCTCTTCCGATTTGATGCGGTCTCGTTCGATCGAGGCCGATGCGCCCACGGGCGTGTCGAGTAATCGAGCGACTTCCGATTCGTCGCGTGCTTTGCTGGGCTTGCTCGCACTGGCTCAGACCGCCGCCGATGATCTGGCCGATGGTTCACCCGAACTGACGCTCGACGGAGTCATCAGCAAGACGGTCCTGCGCAGCCTGTTGGGAGCCTTGCACCAGCGCGATGTCGCCACGGTGCGACACAGCCGCCGAGTCGCCTTGCTCGCGGTCGGCCTGGCCAGTCATCTCGGTTGGGAGGGTCGGCATCTGCGGGTGCTCGAAGTCGCCGCGCTGTTGCACGACATCGGCAAGATCAGTGTTCCCGACAACGTGCTCTACAAACCCGGCAAGCTCAGCGCCGACGAAATGGAGTTGATGGCCCTGCACTACAACATCGGCCTCGACATGCTGCAGGCCTGCCGCGTCGATCCGCAGGTGCTGGAGATCGTCGATCAATCGCAGCGGGCCTACACGCCCGGAGGCGACTCGTCGCGACTGCTGGGGCGCGAGATTCACATGGGGGCGCGGATCCTCGCCGTGGCCGATGCCTACGAATCGCTCTGCACCGAACAGGTCTATCGCAAGGCGAAGTCGCACGAAGACATCATGACCCTGCTGACGGAAGGCTCGGGAACTCAGTTCGACGGCAACATTGTGAGTGCCCTCGCACGGTGGGTGCAGCAGGATGGTCTCCCCTTCGCGGCGCAGACGGCCGAACTGGGCGATGTCGGTCGGCACCGCGGTTCCGCGTGTCCCGTCGAAGCGCGCGAAGCCAGTTCGATCTGTCAAATTTTTGCATACCTGTACACGCTCGAAAGTCTCTACGACGGCTTCCATCTGCTCGACACCGACCGCAAGTTCCTGATCTGGAATCGGGGAGCCGAAAGTCTGTTCGGCCGCTCGATGAACGAGATGCTGGGCCGCGACTGGTCCTGCAAGCTGCTCGGGTATCGAGATCCCCAGGGGGGCGAGATCACCGACGACGACTGCCCGTTGGGTCACGCGATCGATTCCGGTCGCACGACGATGTTTCAGATGGAGGTGCAGCGCGCCGACGGGCATTCGGTCCGCGTCGAGCTTCAGGCGGTGCCGCTGTTCGACGCCGAGGGCACGTTGCAGGGGGTGGCCGAGGTCTACCGAGACCTGGCCCGCAGCGGCGGCAAGCGACCGCAGGAGTTTCGCGATCTGAAGCTGGCCGCCACACGGGACGCGCTGACCAACGTGGCCAATCGCGGCGAACTGGAAACTCAATTGACGGCGATGGTCGGTGAGTTTGCCCGCAATCCGCGCGAACCGTTCAGCGTGATCTTCGCCGATGCCGATCACTTCAAACGAGTCAACGACACCTACGGCCATCAGGTCGGCGACCGGGTCTTGATCGATCTCGCCAAGCTCTTCACGCGGGAGACCTATTCCGGGGAACTCGTCGGCCGGTACGGCGGCGAAGAGTTCATCATTCTCTGCCCCGGCACAGACCTGGAACAGGCCGTGCGACGTGCGGAACGCCTGCGGAGCACACTGAGCGAAACCAAGATTGGTGGCATCGAACGTTTGAAAGTCACGTCGTCGTTCGGAGTCGCTCAGGTCGAGCCGGGCGACTCGGTGGAGAGTGTCCTGCGCCGCGCGGACAAGGCACTTTACATGGCCAAGGAAAATGGACGCGATCGAACCTGCTCGCTGACCAATGTCGATCTGCTGCATGAAGGCCGTCCGAAAACGGCAGCCGATGAACCGACCGATCCGCTGCTCTTCACCAGCGGCTTTTCCGCCGTCGTCGCTTCGGAAATGGTCGTCTACAAACTCGGCGGCTTCGTCAGCGACTACAAGGCGGTGCTGCTGGAGGTCACCACCGAGCGGGTCATCATGCGCGTCGGGCGGTTGAGCTGGCTGCCCTCGCTCAGTTGGACGCCCCCGCCGCCGCCGGTCGAGATTGAACTGATCATGGCCGGACTCTCCGACAGCCGCGCCAAAACGGGGTCGCAACGACTGCGCATCTCGGCCAAAGTTCGGCCGCAAGGCTGGGTGCGCGACTCGAAAGTCTTTCGCAACCGCGCTCAGCAATTGGTGCGAGAACTGAAGCAGTACTTCGCCGCCGAATGAGGCGACGCCCTGGCGACGTGCGGCAGGTTCGTGTCCCACTCGAAACCCGTGGAAGCGTGACGCTGTCAAGGTGACTCAAAGATGACTCCGAAGTCGGAGTCATCCTCACCGGTAAAATGCGACATCCGCGTTTGCCTTCGTGAAACTTCGGATGAGGACCGTGATCGTCGCTTGCTGATGTCACGGGAAATGGGACAATCGGCCCGCTCCCTCCGTGCTCCAACCGCTGGCGTCCGCCAATGCACTGACGAGCGCATCCTGCCCGCGTGACGATCGGTTTCAACGGGGCGGCGGCCTTCACCGACAAACAAGTTCATCCTTCGTGAAACTTCGACATGGCAGATCAGTGGTTCTACCGCATGTTCGGCGAAGACTTCGGTCCGGTCCCGTTCGAACAGCTTCGAGTACTGGCAAATCAGGGAACGTTCGCCGCCAACGACGAAGTTCGCACGGCCAACTCCCAACGCTGGGTAATGGCCGGATCCGTGGAGGGCCTTGGGCTGAGTGAACTCGGCGGAGGGACGGTCGTGGATGTGGCGAGCAACGTGGATGTGGCGAGCAACTCAGACACGGCGACCGATGTCTCCACGCCCCGCGTCGGTTTCGATGACTGGTTCTGCCTGGTTGAAGGCCAAGAACTGGGACCACTCCGTTTTGAAGAACTCGTGACGTTCGCCGAGCTGGACCATCTCGCCGCCACTGACGAAGTGAAACTCGGCGCGAACGGCAAGTGGCGGCGAGTCGGCTCGATCGGACGATTGGTTGCCGTGCTTCCCTATCGACCGGCCAAGATCAAAGAGACCGTGGTCAAAGAGACCGTGCCAGTAATCCCACCCAAACCGGAGACCGAATCGAAGGCACAGACTCCCCGGCGGCCTGCTGTTGAAAGTCCGGCTGAGAAGGCGATTGGCACCGAATCGCCGAACCGAGTCGTTGCCCCGGTCGCCGAACCGGTCGCTGTCGAAGCCAAGCCCGTCGTGACTCCCGTTGCATCGCCGCAACCGCCCGTTGCTTCGACAGCAAGCGGCGGCAACCCATCCTCGAAGTCATCGAGCAGTTCGTTCTCGACGACGACGACAACAACTGCCGCCGCACAGACAAGACCGGCAACAAAACCTGCACCGACTCAAGTCAGTTCGTCGTCGCTGACTGATGCGCTCGCGTTTCTCAAACAAGGTCGGCTGGCTCTGTCAGCGGTCGGCGTGCTGGCTTTGCTGCTGCTGTTCGTCGGCTGGCAGCACCTTCCGGGGAGCAGTGCCTCAAATCTCCAGAACTTCCACAAATTGAAGCACATTGTCGATGAGATCAAGCTCAAGCGATCCGGCAATGCCAGCGAATTTACAGCGCTCATCAAGCAGGCAGAACAAGTCGGCAAAACCATCGCCGCCGACTTAAAGTTGGCGAGTCGCGACAACCCGGCAGGGATGTCGCTGTTATGGGCCGCGCGCGACCAACTGCCGCGCATGTTGAACGCGGTCAGGAGTGCTCCCGCTTCTCCGAGCAAGGCGGAAGAGGACTTCCTCGAACGCCTGCGAGAAGCCGCGCAGCAATTGGGACTCGAAAACAGGGGAGGACTTCCCGCGCCACGGCCCGTGACCGATAGCATCGCGAACGGCATCAAACCGGAACCCCCGAAAGTCCCGGGACGCTGATCTCGCTCCCGGCCGAAAGTGAGTCGTCCGTACCTCACGCGGTGTGGACGGACTCGTGAGGTATAACTTCGCGTGGGTCGGTCGTGTCGCTCGATCGCGGTGAATGCCCAGACGAGTGCCACCGCCCAGCCGACGAACGCCCAGCCCAACAACACGTTCAGCAGCAGGATCGCGAACGCCTTCTGATCCCCTCGCAGAAACTCGATCGCTCCCGGCTGAGTGTGGATCCGCTGCGCGACCAGCGCCAGACATGCCAGCCCGGCACCGGAGTTTCGCGCCGCTTGAGACAGCGCCATCGCCGAGGCCGGTTCCATCGAACACTCCTCGCTCCGAGCCGAGGGTCAGGATGTGACTCCCTTCCTTAACGGTTGCGGAAGTCCTGTCCGCTCGGGTCGGGGACCATTCTCAACGGCGATTATTTTCCACCGAGGATGCCGCCGAGCCCCTTCATCACGCTTCCCATCACGCCGCTCGCACCACCCGCCGCGCCGCCGGCGGTTCCACCAAGCAACGCCTCCAATTGATCGGCAATCGGCTTGGGCAACTGCGTCTTGAGTTGGCTCAACACGGCGGCGACCGCCTGTTTGGCGACCTCATTCGACAGTCCGGTCTGCTGCATGACGGCCTTGATCAATTCTTCCATTTGTCAGTCTCCAAAATTGAGTGCGACACCAAACGTCCGGTGAATCCAACAAGCCCTTCACTGCCGCATTCTGGCGAGGAGCATGAGTCGCCGCAACCGACGAAGTCTCAGCGCAGGGCCATCGCCTTGTTGAATCTGGGGTATTGGGTACCACGGTCACGGAGCTTCGACGTGGCCGTGAGAATGGGAAACAGCCTTCACGTCCTCGCACGGCCACGTCGAAGCTCCGTGACCGTGGCACCCCCATTTGAAACAGGCGATGGCCCTGGTCTCAGCGGCTGCGGCCCGTGCCGGAACGGGATTGCCCGCCCCGGAAGCCGCCGATACACTCCCGCCCCGCGCCCAACAAGGCGGTGCGGTTCGCGCTGCAAGGAAGCACGCATGAGCGCAGTCCGTCAACCATTG
>JAYUFF010001138.1:0-8166 GCA_043738825.1 Schlesneria sp. | reverse complement strand
GTCAGCTACGCGCTGCAACTGGTGCTCGGCAAACTGGTGGTGTTGATGCGGATGGGGTTCAGCCTCGGGGAGATCATTTCGGACGCCTTCGGCCTGGCCATCAGCGTGATCGGCCTGGTGCTGACGACGCAGGCCGCCGCAGAGAACTCAACCTTCACTCACAGCGCGGCCGCAGTCCTCTCTTCAACCGTCGCGGGTGTTCTCGTGGGACTCGTCTTTTATTGGTGGGGCCAGTCGCAAGAACTCCAAGCGGCCGCCGGCCGCAGTCAACCCCAGCCGAAAGCATAGAGCGCGCACAGGAGCCCGTGATCGCCCTTGCAGATTACCTGCCACTCTGTCCGGACACTGTCATGCCCTCCCTGAAACTCCACCACATTGGCTGTGCCGTACCATCCATCGAAGAGGGTCTGCGGCCCTACACGCACGCGATGGGCTTTTCGCGAGTCTCGAAGATCGTCGAAATCGCCAGCCAGAAAGTCCGTGTCTGTTTCATCGAGACGGCCCCCGGCGTCTTCGTGGAGCTCGTGCAGGGTTTGGGCGAGGACTCGCCAGTCAGCAGTTTTCTCAAACGCCGCCAGTACTACTATCACGTCTGCTACAGCACTCCCAACGTCGGCGATACCGTCACGCAGCTCGAATCGAGTGGCTTCCAGCGACTCTCGGTCTTTACGTCGGAAGCATTCAACGGCTCTGATTGCGCATTTCTTCTCACGCCTGAAATGGCATTGGTGGAACTCTGTACGGACGGGGTGTTTTCATTGCTCTGACTGACGTGAGTCTCGGCATCTCGACGAAACGGTCGCAGAGAGGTTCGAGGGGCAAGATGTGTCGAACTGGCATTCGTTCAGGTTGTGCCGCTCAGCCGCAAACTCAGCCCAACGGGAACAACCGTCAACTCCGGCCGGTCGGAACGAACGAGTTTGCCGTGGAGGATCGGTATCCGATGAAGACCGGACTTGAGGCTCGCCGATGACTTTGTCGATTGTGTCCGGGTTGCGGTCGAAGCGAACGGTGGGGCTGCGGCGCGTTCTCTTCAGGAGAATGCGGTGACGGTCCTGTGGCAGGCAAATCAGGAACTGAGATTCATGGACGAATCGTCGAAGACCCATCGCCTCAGTCCCGTCAATGCGGTTCAAGCCGTCGTCTATTTGCTGACGTACTCGACGCTGGCATCGGGATCGCTGGCGGGATTGCTGTTTTTTTCAGGACTGCTGACTCGCCTGCCCATCTGGGGCGCGATCGCCTTGGCACCGGTTTTCTATCTGGCGTGGTTGGTGCTGTTTCTGGGGTGGGGCTATTTGATCGGCCTCCCCTTCTACGCCTGGGTCCATCGCTGCCCGAGTCGCATGTCGACTTCAGGAGGGGGATCGCAAGGTGCCCGCTTCGCGACACAGATGTCGCTGTATCTGAAGGGCCTGATGCTGCAATCGCTGCCGTTGGCTCAGCCGCTGCAGATGCTTCCGTACTGGCAACAACTGGTGTTTCGCGGTTACGCCCCGAAAAACAAGATCGGCCGCCATGCTCACGTTTGGGGGATGCTCTGGGATCCCGATCTGACTGAGATCGGTGACGACACTATCATCGGCGCGCACACTCACATCTGCTGTCACTCGGTGACCGTGCATCCCGATGGCAGTCAGATTTACGCCCGGGATCCGGTGGTGATTGGTCGTCGTGTCACCGTGGCTGGGGATTGCCGCATCAACCAAGGAGTGACGATTGGCGACGATTCGATTCTGGAGCCGTGCAGCAATGTGCAGCCGTACACGATCATTCCCGCAGGTGAGGTTTGGAGCGGCAATCCGGCTCGGTTTGTGCGCCGTCGATTCGCCGCTGCGACATCGCCGATTGGAGTCACCGATCAGAGCCATCGCCAACCGGCGCATGGTTCTGTCGAAACGAGCGACCTCAGTCTGGCAGTCGGTCAGCTCGTGGCGAGTTCGCTGAATGTGGACGCTCAGACGATTTCGGCCAACTCCTGCATGATCGACATCAGCGAGTGGGACTCGCTCGGACAGATGGGGATCGCGGCCGCAGTTCATTCACGATTCGGAATTGCGGTCGGAGCGGCCGATACGTTTGGTTTGCGTTCCGTGGCCGACATCGTGCGGTTCGTCGAATCGAAACGTGGTCCGGACGCCCTCGTCCGGACGAAGGCGTCCGGACCACAAGCTCCTTGTTCCGACAGTCCGTCATCCGTCGAGTCGTTGCCGCTCGATCCCGAGTTGCTGCCGTTGTGGGATCACGATCGCGCGACGCGGGCGTTGGCTCGTCGCGCGGACAGTCTCCCCTCGCCGACCGGCGACGAGTTGCGGGTCGTGATTGCGGCGACCTTCACGGCGGAGGCTGTCGCATCGAGCCTCAAACTGTGGGCGCAAGCCTTCCGGTTGAACCTTACGGTTGAGTTCGCCGGCTACAACCAAATCGCGCAGCAACTGTTGTCTCCCGGCAGTTTGTTTCGAGGCAATCAGACCGGGCTCAACATTGTGCTGACGAGGCCCGAGGATCTGCTGGCCGACGATCGGGCCGGTTCCGCAGACGCACTACTCGACGCGATCGCGACGTTCTCGCGCGAGGCGAACGGCACGCTGGTGGTCGCGACTCTGCCGCCAGTCGTCTCGAAACTTGTGCAGCTCGATCGGTGTCAGGTCGAGGAACTGCGAGCCGTGTGGAGGCGGACGCTGTCCGAGTTGCCCGATGTTACTCAGCTCGACTTCGCTGGTGTCGTGGAAGAGATTGGGGTCGCTGCGGCCGGGCAGACGGATCACGAAGTCATTGCAAGGTCGCCGTACTCTGCGATCGTCTATCGCGAACTGGGGATTCTGATTGCGAGACTCGTTCGGCAGCGTCGCGTTGCTCCGGCGAAGGTCATCGCCGTCGATGCCGATGGCGTGCTGTGGGGCGGTGTGGTCGCCGAAGAGGGTTTGCAGGGGATTCAACTCGGGACCGATCATCCGGGACGCAGTTTCCGTCTGTTTCAGCAGTACCTCAAGTCGCTCCAGGCGCAGGGTCAACTGCTGGTGTTGGTCAGCCGCAACGAGCCGGAGGATGTCTGGAAGGTGTTCGACCAACATCCCGAAATGGTGCTGCGCCGCGAGGACTTCGCGGCGGCACGCATCAACTGGCTGCCGAAGTCGCAGAACGTGAAGGACCTCGCGCGGGAGTTGAATCTCGGACTCGACTCGTTCGTGTTCATCGACGACGACGCCGCGAATCGACTGGAGATGGAAGCCCATGCGCTGGGAGTCACGGTGATCCCGCTGCCGGTCGATGCGGCGCAGTACGTGCCGGTGATCTCGCGATTGTGGAGATTCGATGCGCCGCAACTGACGGCCGAAGATCAAACTCGCACGCTCATGATGCAGCAGGAGCAGGAACGGAAGCGGCTGCACGTGACGGCGGGAGACTTCGAGTTCTATCTCCAGTCGTTGTCACTGCGGGTCACGATGCGTCCGGCGGATGACGTGGACCTGCCTCGCGTGGCTCAACTGACGCAGAAGACGAACCAGTTCAACCTGTCGCTCAAACGCCGATCGACTTCGGAATTGGGAGCGTTGGGCGACCGCTTCACGATCCAGGTCGTCGAGGCCTCGGATCGCTTCGGCGACTACGGGTTGGTGGGCGTCTGCATTCTCGAAGGTCCGATCCGCGCGAGTGACCCGTTCCAACTCGACACGCTGTTGATGAGCTGCCGGGTCTTGGGTCGAGGCGTCGAAGAGGCGACTCTCCACGGGCTGGCCAACGTCGTGCAGGCCAATGGTGGAGACAGGCTCGTCGCGCCGTTGGTCGTCGGACCGCGCAATCAGCCGGTAAGCGACTTTCTGACTCGCAGCGGCTTCCAGTCCTCGGAGGGTTCGCATTTTGAGTTGGACGTAGCATCGGGATCTGCCTTGCCACGCCATGTCGAATGGCACGGGCCGACCTGTGCCGTGTCACCCGCGAAGAACGTGTTCGACGAGCGGCGTGAAGGCAGCGTGGCGGCATAGCCCGGTCGAACATTTCTGTCGCGGAATCGGTCGTTTAACCGCGTGGGCAACGCCCCGCGAGTTTTGAGCTTGAACTGTCGCTCACGCACGCCCCGATGCCCACGCGGTTAAACGACCGAACCCAGCAAAACGAGAATCGTACCGGCTCAAAACGTCCCTTGGTTCGATCGTGGCGATTCTAACGATCATCCGGCGCGCGATTGTGACGACCGAATCGATTGAGCCGAGGCCACTCTCCCAAGCGCGTTCTGTCCGACGAACTGTCACAACCGGAACCGTCTGTCCGAGCCGATACAACAGGCATTGCAAGACATCGTCGCGTCGAGTGGCCGTTGCGTCCCGATCAGGAGGATCGGAACAACGGGTTCTCCATTTGACTCGACATTCGCGGATCTCAGGGAGGTGATACTGTGGCCAGCATGCAGTGGTTCTGGGCGCGACTCATTGTCTGCCTCACGGCGAGTTGCCTGATGCTGGCCAGTCCAAGCTGGGGGCAGACCAACCAGCCTGCGTTACTCGCCGCGCCGGTTCCGCCGACGGCCAAGGGGCAGTTCATCAATCGCGTCTTCCGTGATGCGGAGGGCGATCACAAGTATGTGGTGTTCGTCCCCGCGGGCTACTCCACCGCGACGAAGTGGCCGACCGTGTTGTATCTGCACGGTGCCCACAGTCGCGGCAAGGATGGTCGCGCCCAACTGGTGTCGGGGTTGGCACCGGCCATCAAATTGTGGGCCACCAATTATCCGTTCCTCGTGGTGTTTCCTCAGTGCGAGAACACTCACAGCCGCCTGCTGGGTGGCTGGAGCGATGAGTCCGATGATGCGGACCGGGCACTGAAAATCCTCGACACTGTCGAACGGGACTTCAGCGTCGATCAGAGCCGCGAGATTTTGATGGGCTCGTCGATGGGAGGCAGCGGCGTGTGGGAACTGGGTGCGCGCACACCCGAACGCTGGTCGGCCCTCGTCCCCTCGGGCGCGCTTGGAAAACCCGAGCAAGCCGCGAAGGTCGCTCGAATTCCCGTATGGTCGTTTCATGTGAAGAACGATCAGATGATCCCCATCAGCGCAGCGCGCGATATGGTGGGGGCCGTTCACGCGGCGGGCGGGCGGGCGTTTCTGACCGAAGTTGGCGGTCATGGTCACGCCGACAGCAATCTGGCATTTCTGCAGCCGACTCTGCATGAATGGCTGCTCGATCCCAAGTCGGCCCCGAAGGATGGCGATCTCACCTGGCAGGTGCCTGCCGGGTTCAAAGCGGGGTTGGAAGAAGAGGTTGCGTTCGTGCCCGGAGCTGAACTCTCACGGGCGGTTCAACTGCGTGTCTGCAATGACGTGCTGGAGTCACTCGCGTATGCGCTGCCGCAAAAAATGTCGAATCAGCCGATGTCGGGCCACGCGCCGAACATGCACCAATCGGCCAATGTCGGCTTTCTGCCCTTCGACATCGGAATGTCCGGGCTGCAATATCAGGGGCATCTGGAACGAGCGCGATTGATCCCCCAGGCTCCGGATCGTTTGTTGGTCCAACTCGGACTGCGAAACGTCACCATGACGATCGCCAACTCACAGATCAACGGCAAGTTGCTGATCTCGGCCTCGGCGGGGCCGATGCACATCGTCATCGGGCATCGAGCACCGGTGTGGCTCAGCGTTTTGGTCCGGCCCCGCATCGAGAACCGCCAGATGCGGCTCGATTTGGTCGGAGTCGATTTTCAAATCCCGGCCGACAACTGGTACGTGACCGAACCGGCGGGAGTGCATGTGCGTGGACTGCCGTTCCTGAATGGACGCATCTCTGACGGGCTGGTGGATGGCATCTATTCGCGCAAGGGCGACATCGAGCAGCAGGTGCGCTCCAGCGTCCGCAACATGATCCCGCAGATGGAAGCGAAGCTGAATGCCAGCTTCCAGAAAGTCATCCCGCTGGGAAAAGTGCCGATGCCCGTCTGGCAACCGCGTCTGAAGATTTGGCCGGAACAACTGACCATCGACGATCGCGGACTGACGATGGTTCTCGGCGCGACGATCGCCAAACTGGGTGATCCCCCGGCCGGTTTCAAGGTTCGACAGTACGAATCGAAGCTGACGGATCGATTTGAGTCGCTCAAGTCGGGGGTCGAGGTCGCGGTCTCCGAGCAGTTCATTCCGGCGTACACCGAACTCATCATTGCCGGGCACGTGAATCACCTGCATGCGGTCGATTTTGGCCTCCAGGAGTTCCGGTCGTTGAACGACATCGCGTTTCTGCGCGAAGTCATCCCCGACCTCAAGCAGTTCGGAGATGACCTCGAAGCCAACGTCGCGTTTCTGTTGGTCGAGCCGGTTCGTTTGACGGATGTCGTGCAGCCTGGCGAACTATCGGCGGAGGGAAACGCCGTGCCCGCGGCGAGCATGGGAATCTCATTTCCCAAGCTGCGAACACTGATCTCCACGCGGCGAGTGGGCGAGCGGCGGTGGAAGCCCTACGTCGAAGTGGATCTTCAAGTGAGCCGTGACTTCGAGTTGACCGTCCTTCACGAGGGCTTCTCGGCCCGAGGGGTCCGCATCAGTGAAGCGTCCGAAATGCACTTCGAGGCAACCGGACGATTTGCTGCGGGATACGAACCGCAGACGAAAGAACTCAATCTGGAACTTCTGACATCGCGACTTCTCAGATCCCTGGCCGAGGCGCAGGGCAAGGTCGAGTGCTTGTCGTTCCTTTCCAAAGACCTCGATCTGATCGGAGTGCCACTGCGGCTGGAGCAACTCGATCGGAGTGCCGGACAACTGATCGTGCGACAACAACTGCCGGGGATTGTCGTCACCAACTCCACACCGGAACCGCTGACGTATGAAGTGCGGGGACCGTTCTCGGACTGGGGTCGGTCGCGGACGATCGACCCCGGACAACGCCACGAGTATCGCGTCCCGTATCCGCTCACTTGGCGACGGCGGCTCCCCACCACGACCCTGTTTTACACGCTGCCTCTGGGACGGGAAGCCTCGTGCCGCGATCTGCCGACCCCAGGGCTGGTGCTCGTGAAGGATGAACTCAAGTTGAACGCGACGATACCGAAATCGGCCCAGCTTGAAAGTCCGTTGCTGATCTCGCAGTGAGCAACTCCGCGCTCCGTTCCGCATCCGGCGACGGAGTCCCCGGCCAAGTCGGGTCGCTGGTTTGAGGATGATGATCGACAGAAACACAGAACCCCGCCATGATCTGTCGCGGGGTTCTGTTGTTGACATCGGCCAGCGTGTCGGCGAGGTTGTTGGTCAGAACCAAATTTGCCGCCGTCGTGGAGATCGAAATGCGAATGGCCAGCCTCGTGATGATCGTGACGATGCTTCCGGCGCTGAACTTGGGCGCGGAACCGGCCTCCTCGCTCAGTGTCGCTCCGACGGAGATCGTGCTGCGCGGGCATCGTGCGACTCAGCAGTTGTTGTCGAGTGAATCGCTCGCCGATGGCACCACGATTGATCGCACTCGTGACTCGACCTACGAGAGTCTTGCTCCGGCGGTCGCGCTGGTGACTGCGAGCGGTCGAGTTGTTCCGCGCGGACACGGGGTGACTCAGATCGTCGTCCGTCACGGGGGGCGGGTCTCCCGCGTCGCAGTCAACGTGACCGGCTACGCGGAGGCCGATCCCATCGACTTTCAAACCGACGTGATCGCGTCTCTCAGCAAGGCGGGCTGCAATCAGGGAGCCTGTCACGGTTCGCCGCAGGGAAAGAACGGGTTTCGGCTCAGTTTGCGAGGCTTCGATCCGGCGCTCGACTTCCTGACGCTGACTCGCGAAGACTTCGGCCGCCGCACGAATTCCACCGTGGCCGATGAGAGCCTGATCCTCAAGAAGGGACTCGGTGAACTGCCGCATCAGGGCGGAACGAGATTCCGTCGCACGGACCCCGAGTACCAGATCCTGCGAGCGTGGATCGATGGTGGCTGTCGGCCATCGCCTGCACCGTCGATTCCGCCCACGACGGGCAATCAGAAGCCACCAGCGACTGTGGCACCGACGGCTCCCAAACTGGTCCGACTCGAAGTCCTGCCCGGTTCACGGCGGTTGTCGGAGCGTCTGCCTAAGCAGCAACTCGTGGCAGTCGCGCACTTCAGTGATGGCGCAGCCCGCGACGTGACCGATCTCGCCGTCTTCTCCACGAATGAGAAGGAGACCGCGACGATCAACTCCAGCGGCCTC